>NZ_JARHXC010000063.1:0-68657 GCF_029222405.1 Microbacterium sp. Kw_RZR3
CAGGCACCCTGCCGCTAAAGAGGTCGCACCCCGTTCAATGCCGGGGAGAGCGCCAATTCCGAGGTGGGGCGGCGACAAGACGGCTGTCCGGCCCTCTTCTGCCGTTGAGTGGGCAGATAGCCGCCCCGCGCTCGCGAGCGACGACGGACTCGATATGCGAACCATGCTCACGATCGCCGGCATCGCGACCGGGGTGGCACTCACCGTGACGGTGCAGCGTCACACCCCGCACGTCCTGTGGTGGCTGTTCTCGCGAGGGGATGACTGATGTACCTCGTACCGTGCCCCATCTGCGGCGAGCCCACGCTCGGGGTGTGTTGTGACGTTCTCATGGACGCTCTCGAGGATGACGGGGACACCATCGTCCGCGGAGGTGACTGATGGGAGATTTTCGACCTATGGGGGATGGGAAGACTTTCGCCGTATCGGGCATGCGACGCAGCGCCGTGACGGGCAGATATATCAGCGCGCGGGGTGACAGGACGCCCGATGAGTCGCCTGCCCCAGGACAGGTCGAGACGCGCGACTGGCACCCGGACGAGCAGCCCAATGACGAGGGTGAGCGGATCACACACTTCACCCCCGATGAGGGGGACGCAATCCAGCTCTACATCGACCAAATCAAAGACCTGCTCGGTCTCGGACAGTGGGACGCGTTCCTCTCGCTCGCCGCCGCAGAAGAGACAACGAACGCCAGCGTTCATCCGGTGTATGGCCGCCGCGTCGTGCCGATCTCGGTGAACAAAGACTGGTGGTCGTACACGCCTGACAAGCAGCGCAACACGATCGTTCACGAGTTGCTGCACGTGGTGCACAACTCGCAGACCGAAGTGATCCGTACCGCACCGACGTCGGTGTGGATGTGGCGCACATTCGAGCGCGAGACCGAACTCATGGTTGATCACCTCGCCGGGGTGCTCGACCAGTACATGCCTATGCCCATAACACCGGCCGAGGTAGCACAGATGCGTGCAGCCAAGACCGGACCATTCGCCGGTGAGTGACGACGTCCATGTCTCCCCGATAGGAGACCTGATAGAGCACGACACGAACGGTGGCGAATGCCCCTGCGGACCGACCGCCAAACCGGTTGAGCGCGCCGACGGGTCAATGGGCTGGATCATCCTGCATCATTCCCTCGATGGACGCGAGTACACCGAGCGCGACTACACCGGACCGGCGATGTTGCGGGAACGGTAATCACATGGTAGGGGCGTCAACGCGGCACGCTTCGCCATGGCGGGCCTCCACGCGAAGGACGCTCATGACGCCGATGTTTCCCGGCAAGGCGTACCTGCGCCCCTTCCCCTAACTCTCGGGAGGTCACCCGATGGACTGGTCTGGCTTTACTCCTGCTGAACGCAGGGGAGCCCTGCGCATGTTGCGCCGGCACCGAAGCATTCGGCGCCGTGCATGGTGGCGACAGCTGTGGCGAGACCTTCTCGGGGTGAAGGCGCGATGACCGGCAAGAACCCGGACACAACGTTCACCGTGACCGCGGACACGCTGGAAGAGGCGGCACAGTTCGCCATCGATCGACTCAAAGCCCTCGCCGTCACAGGCGGGCACCGTGGCTTCGAGATGCCCGAGCTCGTCTCAGAGTTCTACCTCGCCGGCCCGTGGCGCCGATGCTTCGAGTTCCGTGGGGTCTTCATCCCCGCCACCACCTGACAGGAGACCCGATGGATGACGTAACCGTCGACCGGGCACGGAAGCGCAGCCGAGCCGGGACTATCTTTGGCGGCATCATCGCCGCCATACTCGTGACCGCCGTCACTGCCCTCGTCGTCAGCGGCATCGTGTGGGCCATCGTGACCATGTGGCGTAGCATCCTCGGCTAAGCGTCGTACTGGTGTGACGGCTGGCCGCTGGGAACGCGGCGTAAGGCATGGCCGTCGAAGCATCAGCTTCATCCCCAGAGGGGGAGCAGGTTCGAATCCTGCGTGACGACGTAACCCCAGGGTCGGTTCCTCCAATCGGCAGAGTCCCCTCGCGGCCGCAGGGGAGGTTCCAGGTCCGAATCCTGGCCGGTCCACAAACACCCCCAGGGGTGCAACCAAACCCCAGGGGGTGCATCCGAACATGCCCAGGGCCCCCCGTCAATGCCCCACCCCAGGATGCCCCAACAGGATCACCAACACCCGCTACTGCGCAGACCACACGGTGCACCACTGGGAAGGCCGGTCACACTCCACCGGACCCGGCTACTCCCAATGGCGACGCACTGTCATGGCCCGAGCCAAGGGAATCTGCCAGATACGCGGACCCCACTGCACACGCAGGGCCACAGACGCCGACCACATCATCAACGTCAAAGCTGGCGGCGCACGGTACGACCCCGACAACGGTCAAGCCGCCTGCACCGCATGCCACAAGGCCAAGACCCAAGCCGAAGCCGCGAGGGCGCGGAACCCCCAGATAAGAGATCTACTAAACCGAAAGATCGTCAGGTCGTAACTGAAAAATTTTGCCGCCGGGGGCCGCCCACCCCCTCCCCGCCCCTCTCGTTCGTGCCGGGAAGATGCTGCGGATTTTCTTCTGTACGAGTCTGGGAGATTTGGGGCTGGGTGGCGCGAGGATGCGCCGAGGTGGTCGTGCTCGTCGCCGGGCAGTCCCGAGCGGGTCGTGCTGACGCAGGCCGCGTGTGTGGCGTGTGCGGGATTATCCGTTACAGGCCGATCGGTCGGCCGGTGACGGTGATGTATCGGCCGGCGCTGTAGCGTTCGACGCTGAGCCCGTTCTCGGTGCGTCGCGTGCCGGGTTGTTCGTCGGCGTCGTGCCAGATGTGGATGCCTTCCCCGGAGGGGGAGTATTCGACGTAGAAAGCGTTTGGGGTCCGGGCGAGTTCGAGCGCGCGGGGGTCGATGACTCCGTCCGAGACGCAGTGGTCCACGTCGATGCATCCGATGCCGTCGCCGAGTGTGAAACCGAGTCCCTCGCCGAGTGTGGATGCGGAGGCTGCGGCGAAGGTGGTCCAGGTGTCGGGGTTTGTGCTTGTTGCGCGGCGACCGTCTGCGGTGATCGGCGCTTTCGTGGGCTTGCCGTTGCGGAGTTCGTAGCGCCAACGCACCCACCGGTCGCGTGAGGTGAGGCGCTGGGGGATGGGTGAGCGTTTCGCGGCGCGGTGTGCGTAGATGCGATGCTTGCTCGAGCAGAAGCGAGCGTCTGCACGGGTCGTGACGATACCGATTCCGCACCAGTCGCAGACGCGTTTCATACGCCCCAGTGTAACGGATAAACCGCGTGATTACGCCCGACATGGGCGCAGATTCTTTCCCGACATGGGGGTTCATGATGCCTGGTAGGGGCCCGATTCCGAAAGATGCCGCCACGCGTGTGCGGCGGAACAAGAGTGGCGCTGCGCTGCGGGTCATCGAGGTTCGGCCGACGAAGCAGCCTGAGCTGCCGACGCGGTACAAGAGCGTCAGCAGCGAGGAGGGCACGTTCTCAGACATCGTGGATTGGCCGACCGCCACCGTCGAATGGTGGCGAATGTGGGCGTCGTCGCCGCTGTCGGCGGAGTTCACGGACTCGGACTGGGAAGAGCTCAAGATCGCGGCGTTGCTGCATGCTCAGTTCGTCGAGGGTGAGTACAAGCTCGCCGGTGAGTTGCGGTTGCGCACGGCGAAGTTCGGTGCGACTCCCGAGGACCGCGCTCGGCTCAAGATTCAGTTCGCTCTGGCGGATGAGGCGGAGGATCGCGGCGTGCGTCGTCGCGCAGCCGCGGCGCCGAAGGCGGTCGGCCCGGATCCCCGCTTGAAGATGGCGGAGTAGCCCCACCATGGCGGTTCTGAATGTTCCGCCTCTCGATCTGAGCTTCCCCACTCTCGGCCCCGGCATCGTCGAGTTCATCCAGGAACGCGCCGTTTTCGGCCCCGGGTCGCTGGCTGGGCAGCCGGCCAAGCTGGATGACGAGACGATCGCGTTCATCTACCGTCTGTACGAGGTGATGCCGAAAGGTCACCGCCTTGCCGGGCGCCGCCGGTTCTCCCGCGGGGCTCTGGAGCTTCGGAAGGGGCTCGCAAAGACCGAGAAGGCAGCGTGGATCGCCTACTGCGAACTGCACCCGGAAGCGCCAGTGCGGTGCGATGGATTCGACGCGAACGGTAACCCGGTGGGTCGGCCTGTCGCTTTCCCGTACATCCCGATGATGGCGGTGACGGAGGAGCAGGTCAGCGAGCTCGCGTACGGCGTGCTCAAGTACGTGGTGGAGGAGGGCCCCGACGCGGACCTGTTCGATTCGTCGCTCGAGCGCATCATGCGACTGAACGATCGTGGGCGCGGTGACGGTCAAGCGGTGCCGGTGTCGAACGCGCCGGGGTCTCGAGACGGTGCTCTCACGACGTTTCAGCACTTCGATGAGCCTCACCGGTTGTATCTGCCGTCTGCGAAGCACGCGCACGAAACGATGTCGGCGAACCTGACGAAGCGTGCTCTTGAGGATCCGTGGGCGTTGTACACGTCCACGGCGGGAGCGCCGGGGCAGAACTCCATCCAGGAGGACGTGCGAGCTGAGGCCGAAGCGATCGCCCGGAAGGAGATCGAAGAGCCGGCGCTGATGTTCTTTGCCCGATGGGCGGGGGATGAGCACAAGGATCTCTCGACGATCGAGCAGAGGGTCGCGGCGATCGCGGACGCGACGGGTCCGGCCGGTGAGTACGGGCCGGGGCAGTTCGAGTCGATCGCGAAGCAATGGGATCGCCCGAAAGCAGACAAGGCGTACCTCGAGCGAGTGTGGCTGAACCGGTGGCGCAAGTCGGATTCGACGTTCTTCGACAGGGTCAAGATCGGCGGCCTCGCGAGCCCGGGGGAGACGATCCCGGCGGGCGCGTTCGTGACGCTGGGGTTCGATGGTGCACGGTTCCGGGATGCGACGGCGATGGTCGCGACCGAGGTCGCGACCGGTCTGCAGGAGCTCATCGGGTTGTGGGAACGACCTGATGATGCCGATGAGTGGGAAGTGCCTGAGGATGAGGTCACGGCGACGTTCAAGGACGCGATGCGCCGCTACCGGGTGTGGAAGCTGTACGCGGATCCCCCGCACTGGACCGAGACGATCGGGTCTTGGTATGCGGACTACCCGGGGCATGTCGAGGAGTGGTACACGAAGCGGCACGGTCAGATGGCGTATGTGCTCCGGGAGTACCAGGAGGCGATCGACGCGGGCACGATCCGCTTCGGTGGGAGATCCAACCCTGACGCAGTGATCGGCAAGACGGTGTCGCCCCACGACGACCTGGTCCGTCATCTCGGCAATGCCGGGAAGAAGGAACTGCGGCTGCGGGATGACGCGGGTGAACCGTTGTACGTCATGCAGAAGCAGGACGGGCAGATGGGGTTGAAGTTCGATGCGGCGATGGCCGCGGTGTTGTCGTGGAAAGCGCGACTCGACGCCCTCAAGGGCAACGCGAAACCCGTGCTGAAGCGTCGGGCCGTGATCCGCCGTATCGGCGGGTGAGGGAGGGGTGTCGATGGCGATCGCAACCAGCGTCCCCCGGAGTGCCGGATGGTGGCTCGAGCGTGCATTCGAGAAACGCGCGGCACGTCTTCCTCGCCTGGTCGAATTGGCGGCGTGGCATGCGGGGGAGCCCCCGGCGCCGGCGGCTGTTCGCAACGCGCGCGACACGTTCCGCGAGTTCGAGGAAGAGTCGACGACGAACTTCGCTGAGCTGATCACCGGTTCACTGCGGGAGCGGATGTCTGTTCGCGATATCCGCACCGCCGTGTCCGAGGATGAGCTCGACGAGAAAGCCTGGGAGCACTGGCGAGATAACAATCTCGACGTGGAGCTCGCGTCCATCATCGAGACGATGCTGTGGGCTGGCGACTCGTACGCCATGGTCGGGAAAGACCAGGACACGGGAGCCATCACCGTCACTGCGGAGGATCCGCGTGACCTGGTCACGTTCCACGACCCGGCTCGACAGTCGCGCATCATCTGCGCGGTCAAGTTCCTTCGGGACGAGTTCGACGGGTACGACTACGCCGTCATCATGCTCCCGGGCGCCATGACCGGGGGAGAACCGGCGCGGACGTTCGTCGCTCGCCGCCCCACATCCGGGAACGCGGGGTTCGATAAGACCGAGTGGTCGTGGGATACCGACCAGGGTGGCAAGGATGGGCTCCCTCTTGAGCATCACCTCGTCCCCGTCGTGCGGTTCCGAAACCGTGCGGGCAAGGGTGAGTACGAACCGCACCTGCGGTTGCTGCGCCGGATCGACCGGCTCGTGTTCCAGATGACCGTCATCGTCATGTACCAGGCGTTCAAGCAACGCGCGGTCATGCTCGACGCGGACGCCGAAGAGCCGGACATTCAGGACGACTTCAAGCGCACGATCGGAGTTGACGAGCTCGATGACGTGCTGACGTCCGACCCGGGTCAGTGGTTCCTGTTGCCGTCTGGGGCGAAGGTGTGGGAGTCCACGCAGGCGGACGTGCAGGGCATCCTCTCGGCCATCAAGGACGAGGTCATGCGACTTGCGGCGGTCACTCGCCGGCCGATGTCGATCTTCGCGCCGGACAATCAGGCGGCCGAGGGGGCGAAGTTCACGCGCGAGGGTCTCACCTTCGCCGTCGAGGACAAGATCACCCGCGTCACGCAGGGAATCGTCGACATGTACCACCTCATCTTCCTCGCCGAGGGGGATCAGGAGCGGGCGAAGAAGTCGAAGATGACAGTCGGGTGGAAGCCCACGGAGCGGTACTCGCTCGCCGACATGGGGTCGGCTACCGCGCAGGTGGCGCAGACGCTGCCGCTCAAGACGATCCTGCGTCGCATCTGGCAGATGACGCCGGACGAGATCGCACAGGTCATGGCGGAGCAGGCCGACCAGGCGCTCATCCTCGCGTCAGTGATGGATACCGCCGGGACGGCGAACGCGTAACCGACGGGGAGGGTGGCATGGTCACTCGTCTCGACCGAGCATACGAGGTTGAAGTTCACCAGCTTCGGCTGCGGGTGACGAACTTCGCTCTGCGGTTCTGGAACAGCATGAACTCGTGGCGCGACTCCGACATTGAGCGTTTGCTCGCGGAGGTCGCGCCACGGGTACAGCAGGGCCAGCAGCGGGTCGCTGACCTCACGGACGCGTACCTTGCCCGGATCGTCACCGAACAAGGCCTGACCCCAAGGAGCAGCCCCTTGGCGGCGACCACGACCGAACTGCGTGGCGTGTCGGACGAGACACTGTACGCGCGGCCGATAGCGACGATGCACGACACTCTCGCGAAGGGTGGAACGGTGACCTCTGCGGTCGCTGCGGGCGGTCGACGTCTGGCGTCCATCGTCGAGACGAACATGCAGCTCGCGAAGACACACTCCGCGCGCCGGTCCATGTCTCGAGCCGGGGTGAACGCGTACGAGCGTGTGCTGACCGGGCGCGAGAACTGCGCCCTGTGTGTCATTGCATCGACACAGCGGTACTGGGTGGCGGACCTGAGCCCGATGCACCCTGCCTGCGACTGCGGCGTACGGCCGCTCAAAGGTGACCCGTCCGAGCAGGTCATTCACCCCGACCGGTTGGAAGCCATACATAACGCTGTCGAGGCGCAGTTCGGCGGTTCCGACCGCGGCGCACGTTACATCGACGGCAGCAACTCGGTAAGTGACTACCTGGACCTCATCTCCGTGCGGACGAACTCCGAACTCGGCCCCGTCCTGACCTGGCGAGACCAGCACTTCACCGGCGCGGACGACCTCCCGTCCTGACCCACCGCCACCCGGCGGCCCCCCAGACCACCGTGCACCAGCGCGGTCCACCCCCGGCATGGGGACCATTCACACGCCCGACATGGGAGATAGATCATGCTCACACGCACCCCGTACTATGCCCGCCGCGACCGCGACGGCCTTGCGCTCATCGGCCCTTCACGCTTCGACATCGCCGGCATCCGGTTCATGGCGGACAACGAAGGCGCCGACGGTGCAGGAGACGGTGGTTTCCCCGCGGACACGCCCGTCAAGGACATGACCGCGGAACAGCAGGCGGCGTACTGGAAGCACCAGTCCCGCAAGCACGAGAACCGGGCCACCGCCTACGGCGGTCTCACCCCGGATCAGGTGCAAGCCATCAAGGACGAGAACGAGCAGCTTCGGCAGGCCGGCCTCTCCGATCAGCAGCGCGCCATCGACGAAGCCAAGGCATCCGGACGCAACGAGGTCATCGGACTCCTCGCGACCGAACGTGTCACCACGGCCATCGAGCGCGCGTTGCAGGGCCGCGATGTCGACCCGGCGAAGCTGCTGACCCTCGACCGTTCCTCGTTCATCGATGGCGACAAGGCCGACACGGCAAAGATCACCGCCTGGGTGAACGAGAACACCACCGAGAAGAAGGCGGCACCGGGGGCGCACCTCCCGCGCTTCCAGGGGCAGCACGAGCAGATCGAAACCACAGGCCGGGCCACCGGCGAAGCCGAGGCGGAACGCCGCTTCGGAAAGAAGACCAAGTAGAGAGAAGAACCAGATGTCTGACATCACCGTTCGTCGCTCCACGTTCCAGTCGGAGAACCGTTCGTGGCTTCGTGGCCCCGACGGCACCATGCCGGGCGACAACCCGAGCATCGTCCTGGACGTGAGCGCATTCACCGCCGGCACGCACTACCCGAACGGTTTCATCCCGTCCGGCACCGTGCTCGGCAAGATCACCGCCTCGGGCCTGTACGGCCCCTACGACGGCGCCGCAACCAACGGCACCGAGACCGCGGCCGAGATCCTCTTCTCGTCCGTCACCGTCCGCCCGGGTTCCACCCGCGTCGGCGGCGCCGGTCTTCACAAGGGCGAGGTCATCCCCTCCAAGCTTCCGTTCCAGACCGGCAAGGGCGCCCTCGACGCCGACGCCCGCACGGACCTGAAGCTCGTCAACTTCTCCGAAGGAGCGTGAGCTAGATGGCCATCGTCTTCGACGCCCCCGTCAGCCCCGACGCGCTGTCCGCGTTCGTCCGCAACGTCCCGGTCCCCAGCAACCTGGGCCTGCTGAACGCGTTCCCCACGCGCAACAACCTGACCAACACGGTCAACTTCGCGGAGATCGTGAAGCGCAACCGAACGGCCCGTTACCGCACGTACGACGGACGCATCCACGTGTCCGACCGTGACACCGGATCCACCGGTTCCGTCGGCATGATCCCCCTGTCCGACTCGCGCAACAAGGGCGAGTACGAGCGCCTGCAGCTCGAGTTCGCGCGGGTCAACGGCACCAACACCGCCGCCCTCGCCGACGCGATCTACAACGACGCCGAGGACCTCACCGGAAACATCTACCGGCGCCTCGAGCTCGCCTGGGGTGACGTGCTCACCGACGGCAAGCTCACTGTGTCCGAGATCAACGGCGGCTTCGAGGCCGACTTCGGTGTGCCCGCCGGTCATCTCGTCACCGCCGGCACACTCTGGTCGAACGTCGCCACCGCGACCGTTCTCACCAACCTGATCACCTGGCACGACGTGTACGTCGCGACCAACGGTGCTCCGGCCGGCGCGATCCGCACGTCTTCGGCGGTTCTCCGTCTCGTGCAGCGCAACAAGGAGATCATCGACGCGGTCTACGGCGCCAATACCGGAAAGACCGTCGTGACGCTGGACGAGGTCAACGGTCTCCTGGCAGGGCACGGTCTTCCGCCGTTCGTTGCCCCGTACGACACCCAGGTTGAGTCGGTCGCACCCGATGCGAACAACGCGCTCGCACGCGTCATCCCCGCCAACCGCGTCCTCTTCACCCCCGCGGAGCTCGGCGACCTCGGCCGCACCGAGTGGGGCGTCACGGCGACCGCGCTCGAGCTGGTGAACAGCAACCTCGCGGAGATGTCGTTCCAGGAGGCACCCGGCATCGCCGGTGTCGTCGAGAAGGTCGGGCCGCCCTACCGCGAGTTCACGTTCGTCGACGCCGTCGCGTTCCCCGTCCTCTCGGACGCGAAGCGCCTGTTCGTCGCGACGGTGACCGCCTAATCATGGCCCGGATGGCGTGCAACGTGTACGTCCTCACCGAGGAGGGGGAGGCTCAGCTACTCATGGCTGGGTCGACCCCTCCGGAGTGGGCACTTCCGCAGCTCGGTGAACACACCTTGCAGCGCGAAGAGTCGGAGCCGGAAGGCGACGACGAGTCCGACGACGAGTCCGACGACGACGGCAAGGAGACCGTGACGATCCCGCCCGCGAAGGGTCCCGGATCGTCCGCCAAGGCGTGGGCCGACTACGCCAAGAGCCAGGGCTTCGATGTCCTGGAAGACGCGAAGGCCGCCGAGATCCGCGAGGCACTCGCGGAAGCCGGCATCCCCGTCGAGTGAGCAGGAAGGGTTGCCCCACATGGCTGATTACGCCACTGTTGAAGACGTAGCAGCCGCGTGGGGCGACCTGACCCTCACTGAAGAGAAGCTCGTCGCCGAGTGGATCAAGACCGCATCGAACAACCTCCGCATCATCGGACGGCAACGCGGCGTCAACGTCGATGAAGTCACGATGATGGATGAGTTCCTCGAGCGTGCCGCGAAAGACGCTGTCGTCGGTGCTGTTCGACGGCGGCTCATGAACCCTGACGGTGTACGGCAGCGTTCCCGAACCGTCACCGACGGACCCTTCAGTGACACGACGAACGACACGATCGATTCGTCCATCTCGTCCGGTTCCCTCAGCTTCACCGATGTGGAGCTCGCGTGGCTTCCGTTCCGTCGGCAGCGCACGTTCCGATCGTTCTCGGTCCGGTCGGGATTCCGGCCGTGAGCGCACGATACGAGCCGATCATCGTCCGGCGAGCCACGGAAGAGGTAAACGGGGACGGGGATCCGGTCCCGGGGGCATGGTCTGACCACGTCGTATTGAGCGGCAAATTCGCCCCCTCAAACCCGTCTGAGGCGCTCGATCCCGGAAGGAAAACCGTCATCACAGGTGGGACGGTGTACGTCCGCGACCTCGCAAACCGCCCCGACATCGAAGCAACCGACCGCGCCACGATTCGCGGCGTCGAGTACGCGATCGATGGTGAGATCGGCGCTTGGCTGCGGGCTGGCTCGTGGGCGGTGCAGTTCGCGGTGAAAGCGGTCAACTGATGCGCGTCCAAGTCGCTTTCCCGATGCTGGGTAACCCCTCCGGGCACCCGACCGAGGCGCGCCGCAACCACAAGACCATCCGCGAGACCCTGCTGCTGGACACCGAGAACAGCGGGGTTGAGAAGGCGCTCGTGACAGCGGCGCAACGCGCCGCGCGACCCGGGCAAGAAGTCTTCGTCACACGCACCTACTCCCGTGCCGGACGCCTCTCTGTGTGGATCGTTGATCGGTCCACCACGGGCAGCCTCCGCAACAGGAAACAAGAGCTGAGGGCGGCTCTCGCCAGCGTGCAGATCTAGGAGGTCGTCGTGGCCGAGTTCGCGAGTCGATGGCCCAACGTCCGACGCTGGGCCATCGGCCGCGTGCGCAACGTCACGACCGCGCGGGTCTCGGCGGAACGAGACGAGAAGCTCACGGAGCAGGTAGTTGTCAGCGTCGCCCCCGGGCGGCTTGAGACGCCCGTGTCGCGGCAGTTCCTTGTGACCGTCGAGTGCTGGAAACACACCGACCCCGTCGATGCGAAGGAGGACGCCTTCGACCTCTGCACGGATGCCGCATACGAGATCGAATCTTCGCCACGCGACGCCGCGCCGGTCATCCGCGCCGAACTCAACGTCGGCCCCACCGAGGCCCGCGACGAAGCGGGCAACTACTACTACACGGCGACCGTGCTAGTCGTCGCACACCGACTCCCGTAACCAGCGGGTGACCGAACGCCAGTTGCCGGGCGTGCCCCAATTCAAACGAAAGGCAGGGCTATGCCCGCTGCACTCATTGAGAACGGCCGCACCATCAACGCGGCCGACGTGCGCCTGGTGCAGGATGGTCGAATCCTGCTCGGCGCGTACGGCATCACCGCCCCCACCGGCCCCGACTGGAACCCCACCGCCGACCTCGCCGCCGGAATCCGCCACGACCTCGGCTACTACGGCGAGGACGGCTTCTCCCTCACCCCCGAGCCGGGCGACAACAAGCGCTTCGTCGCACACAACGAGGACGTCGTCATCGACCAGGACGGCCCCGGCACCTGGGCGGTCGCGTTCTCCGGCATCCAGCGATCCAAGACCCTCACCGAAGCGTACTTCGACACCACCGTTGACCCCGCGACGGGTTCGTTCGTGCTGACCAAGGCGTCCGTGAACACGTTCCGCGACCTCGTCACCGTTGGCATCTCCGGCGACGACGTGATCGTCACCCACTACCCGCGCGTGAAGGTCGCCGACCGCGAGGCGGTGCAGTTCGGCGCCAACGCGATCAACGCGCTCGGGATGACGCTCCGCGCCTTCCGTGACCCGATCCTCGGATACCAGGTGAAGCAGTGGGACACCACGCTCATCCAGACCGTGACCCCGGCCCCGACGATCACCTCCACCGTGCCCGACTCGGCGCAGGCGCCCGCCGGCAACGTCATCATCACCGGCACGGGATTCAGCGGCGTCACCTCCGTGAAGTTCGGGTCCGCTCAGGCGTCGTTCCAAATCAAGTCGCCCACGGAGATCCTCGCGATCATGCCCGGCGGAACCGCGGGAACGGCGAACCTCACCGTCACCAACTCGGGCGGCACGTCCACCGCGAAGACGTTCGCACGCTCATAACAAGACCCCGGGGGTGGGGTGAGGCGGCAACCTCCCCACCCCCGGCCCCCTCTCCTCGTTGCCGCACCCACGAAAGGTTGCCGCCGACATGGTCAACATCAAGCCCTCATCCGCCGCCGAAGCCCCCCTGATCGAGTTCAACATCGAAGGGTTCGGGAAGTTCAACCTGCCCGTACTCGGCCAGCCGGGCGTCCCGTTCGGCATCACGAACGCGTTCGGTGTGTTCCAGTCCGCGCAGGATGGCGGAAACGATCAGCAGAAGCTCGCCGCGTGGTCGCTCATGACGCAGACCCTCGCCGACACCTACCCCTCGGCGGTCCGGATTCTGTCCCGCCTCGACGGGGATGACGTCGCGGCGGTGTTCACCGCGTGGGGCAACGAGTCGAAAAAATACGTTCCGGGCGCGTCCTCTGAGTAGCCGTGAAGACGTGCAACGCGTGTGGCGAGAGTAAGAGCACATCAGCGTTCGGTCGTGACTCCAAGCGCAAGGACGGACTGCAGTCGCGCTGCCGACAGTGTCGACGCCGGGACTACAAAGCGAACCGAGCACAGGCGCGCCTCTACTACCAGCAGAACAAGGAGTCGATACTCACGCAGCAGCGGGACAGTCGCAGACCTGGATACGTCGCCCGGAGGGTGCCTGGCTCGTACGAGGAGCATCTCGAACGCACACGTAACCACGTTGCGAGACGGAGAGCGCTCAAAACATGCGGGGAAGCGGATCACATCGAGTCTGCTGCCGTCTTCGAGCGCGACGGATTCATATGCCAGCTGTGCGGCGTGGCAGTTGACTCATCAAAGCCGTATCCGGCGCCGCTGTACCCCACCATCGACCACATCATCCCGTTAGCGCGTGGAGGAAAGCACACATACGACAACGTGCAGACCGCTCACGCCCGCTGCAACAGCCGAAAGGGTGCCAGGTGAGAGTAGCTCTACCTGCACTTGGATCCGCAGAATGCCCCCGTGTAGCGACATCGGCGGTAGCCATCCTTGAGGGTGACTACGAATGGTCTGAAGATCGTCAGGATAGATGGTCGAACTTGTGGTTCGCGCTAACGACGGCCCCACCCACAGCATCCGTTGTTCGAATGATGGACGCCGAGCAGCTTGGACAGTTCGTGCTCGGTTGGGTAGAAGAATCGCCCGACTTTGATCCAGCATCGGCATGTATGCCAGCACTGATCCGCTGGCATCGGCGGCAACTGCGGCATGACCTCGCCCGCGTCGGCGTGAACCTCGCCGACATCGAGTCCGAGGAGATTTGCTGGAACGTGGCGTGGGACTTCGTCGCCGAGATCCTGCGAGACCCCTCGAGCCACACCGTGGCCGCAGTGCAGGGACACAAGTACGTCCCTTCGCCCGCGGAGATCGCGGCGTGGGACATCCACGAGCGGGAGATGAACGCTCAGCGCCAGAAGGGCGCGCTCTACCAGAGGTTCCCTCGCCCGTGGGCGGGGAAACCGCCGACGTACTCGCAGCCTGACCAGCAAATGACGCCGGAGCGTGAAGCGCGCCGCGCGAAGCTCGACCAGATGTTCTAGTGCCCCTGTTGCCGCGGGGACATTCCGAAAGGAGTAGTCCCCGTGGCCGAGGCTGTCCTCTTCGTCGAACTCGTCCCCACCACAACCGGGATCAAGCGGAACGTTGAGAAAGAACTCAACGGCACCTTCGACACCGTCGAGAAGCGCGGATCCTCTGTCTTCAGCAAGATCGGCGGCTTCGCCAAGGGCGCCGCCCTCGCCGCCGCGGGTGCTGCCGCCACCTTGACCGGTATCGCGGTCAAAGGCGGGTTCGACCGCATGCTCAAGATCGAGGACGCCACCGCAAAACTCGACGGCCTCGGGCACTCGGCGGAGTCCGTCGACCAGATCATGGGCTCCGCCCTCGCCGCTGTGCGAGGGACAGCCTTCGGGCTGGATGCCGCGGCCACCGTCGCAGCATCCGCCGTGGCCGCGGGTATCAAGCCGGGCGCGGAGCTCGAGAAGTACCTCCGCCTCACCGCGGACGCTGCGACCATCGCCGGCACATCTCTGGATGAGATGGGCGCGATCATCAACAAGGCCACCGCCGGGCAAACGGTGTACACCGACACCCTGAACCAACTGCAGGACCGGGGTATCCCCATTCTGCAGTGGCTGGCTGACGAGTACGGCGTGACCGCCGCCGCGATGTCGAAGATGGTCTCCGACGGCAAGGTCGACGCCGCCACGTTCCGCAACGTCATCGAAAAGAACATCGGCGGCGCCGCTCTCCGATCGGGTGAGACGACCCGCGGCGCGTGGGCGAACATGCTCGCCGCGCTCTCGCGCGTCGGTGTCGCGCTGCTCGAGAACGTGTTCCCGTACTTCAAGACCACGTTCCAGGGCATCACGCGACTCCTGGATGAGATGACGACCCGGATCGGGCCGTTCGCTGACAAGTTCTCCGCGCTCATCTCGCTTATGAGGTCGGGTGACTTCACGGCCCAGATGCGTGAGCTGACCGGTTGGGAAGAGGACGCGCCCGTCGTCCGCGCGGTCATGAACATCCGTGACGCACTCACGGGACTCTTCAACCTGCTGATCAAGGGTGACTACACCTCCGCCCTACGGAACGTATTCGCGATGGAGGAGGACTCTCCACTCACGGTCGCACTGCTCGCCGCCCGGGATGCGGCCGTGCAACTCGGTCCGACCGTCCTGGGGCTGGTGCAGCAGTTCTCCCCCCTCGTGGTGATCCTGGGGATCCTCGGCCCCTTGCTCCCCACCCTTCTTCCGCCCTTGGTGGATCTCGCGACGGTGGCGTTGAACCTGGCAAACGTGGTCCTCCCGGTGCTGGTGGAGTTCCTCACGCAGGTGGCGACCGTGGTCGCGGGGGTGGCGGTGTCGGCCGTTCCCCTCCTGGTGGGTGCGCTCAACGGGCTCGGTGTCATTCTCGGCGGCGTCGTCGGGTTCCTGGGGCAGTTCTCTGGTCTGTTGGGCCCGATCACGGTGGCGGTTCTTGCCGGTGTGGTCGCGTTTAAGACGTACGCGGCGGTGATGGCTGCATGGAAAGTTGTTGCGGCGGCGTACGCGGGGCTGCAATCCGTCATCATCGCCGCAACGTACGGGCAGATCGGTGCGACCTACGCGCAGGCCGGGGCGAGCCAGGCTGCTGCGATCGCGCAGCGACTTCTGAACGCGGCCATGACCGCGAACCCGATCGGGCTGATCATCACCGCGATCGCCGCGCTCGTCGCGGGGCTGGTGTGGTTCTTCACGCAGACCGAGCTCGGTCAGCAGATCTGGGCGAACGTCACGGCAGCGATCGCCGCGGCGGCGACATGGCTGTGGGAGAACGTCTTGCAACCCGTGTTCACGGCGATCGGTGAGATCTTCACCTGGGTCTACGAGAACATCATCATGCCGGTCGTCATCGGCATCATGCTGTACATCGGCCTGTGGGCCGCGGCGATACAAGCGCTGTGGGAGGGCGTGCTCTCACCGGTCTTCGGGCTCATCGGCGAGGTCTTCACGTGGATCTACGAGAACGTAATCCTTCCGATCGTGGGGCTGATTGTGGCGCAGATCAACGCGTGGGCCACCGTGATCACATGGCTGTACGAGTCGGTGATCGTCCCCGTCTTCGCAGCACTAGGAGCGGCGTTCACGTTCATCTACGAGAACATCATCGCGCCCATCGCCGCAGCGATCGGTCAGGCGATCCAGTTCGTCGGCGACACGATCCACAACGTCTTCACCGGCATTGCGGACTTCGTTGGGGCCGCTTTCCAGGCGACGCTGAGTGTCGTGCGGGGGCCGTTGAACGCGCTGATCGGGCTGATCAACTCGGTCATCGACGGGCTGAATTCCATCCAGGTGGACATCCCCGACTGGGTTCCTCTCGTCGGTGGTTCGACGTTCAGTCTCGGCATCCCGAACATCCCCCAGTTGGAGGACGGGGCGCTTGTCAAGGCTCGAGCGGGTGGGGTCATCGCGAACATCGGTGAAGGACGGTACGACGAGGTCGTCCTCCCGTTGTCGCCCAGTGTCCTGTCTCAGGTCGGCGGTGGTTCGGGTGGCGGGACGATCAACGTGTACCCGCAGCCGGGTCAGTCCGAGGAAGAGATCGGGCGGGCCGCCGGCCGGTATCAGGCGCGTCAGGCGAGGAGGAGTGTCGCGTGACAGATGCACTCCACGTCGTGTTCGACTCGATCCCGTTTCGCGGGTATGACGACCAGAAGGAGTTCGGATACTGGATCGGACAGCGCGGGTGGGAGGGATGGGATACCCCACCCGCGCAGCGCGCCGAGATCATCGATAGAGCGAACTCCCACGGCACGTACGACGCGCTGCAATGGTTCGACGCGCGTGAGGTGACGCAGAAGGGTTTCTTCCGCGGGTCGAGCGAGTACGACCTCGTGAAACGGTCGGACCAGTTGGCCGCGACACAGGACGGTAGCCTCCGCGCGATCTCCGTGAAGTTCGGCGGTGTGACTCGGTACGCGGAGACGCGTAGGGGGTTGTCGACGCCTTCGATAGAGCTGTCCAGCGATGGTCTGTTGCATGTCGGTGAGTACGAGATCGTGCACCGCATGTCGGACCCCCGCAAGTACGGCACCGAAGCGACCCTCCCGGCGACGGGGGCGGCGATCAGCATTGATGTGTTCCACCGGGGGAACTTCCCCGCCTCGCCGTTGATCGAGATCCCCTCTGCGCCATCGGCGTACACGGTGACCTGCCCGGGCGGAACGTTCACAGTGACCGGCGCCACACCAGGCGGAACTCACCGGGTCGATCTACGTCGAGCGCGCGTGTACCGCGACGGCGTCGAAATGCCCGGCGTGGGAACAGGTGACCTGTGGAACGTGCCCGCGAACACGATCTGGACTCACGTCCTGAGCGTTCCGGGGCGGGTGAGGATACGCGACACCTGGGTGTGAGAGGACGGTGGTGATGGTCTGGCAGGTCGTGATCTACGAGGCCATCACCGGGCGGCCCATCGAGGAAGTGTTCCCGGTGT
The DNA here is from genome assembly GCF_029222405.1 of Microbacterium sp. Kw_RZR3. Classification (NCBI taxonomy): domain Bacteria; kingdom Bacillati; phylum Actinomycetota; class Actinomycetes; order Micrococcales; family Microbacteriaceae; genus Microbacterium; species Microbacterium sp. Kw_RZR3. The sequence continues at coordinate 17,619 of NZ_JARHXC010000063.1, forward strand.
CCGCGTCGTGGAACGCGTCCCTCTTCGGGGCAAGCGAATCAACATTCTCGTTCAAGATGGGCGATGCGGAGACGGGGCTCACTCGTGAAAAGGTGCGGTCGCTGTTCCGACCGAACGCGCGCCTCATGGCGTTGCAGTGGGGCGACTTCGTCATGCTGGCCGGGAAGATTGAGTCGTGGAAGTGGGATGAGTCCCGAACCGTCACCGTGACTGTTGTCGATTTCTTCCGTACAGAGACCGCGTGGCGGTTGACGGACGGTGTCGGCGGTAACCCTGTCGGCACACTCGATGTGACGAACCGGTCATTGTCGGGTGCAGCGCGCGCGGTGATGGCTCGGTTCATGCAGTGGGGGCCGGACTGGGCATACCCAATCGACCTGCCAGCGGACGGCCCGGGCACCTTCACCGAATCCTGGGTGTTCTGGAAGGGCTTCAAGATCCTCGACCTCATCGAGCAGATTGAGGCGCAAGGTGTCGAGGTGTACCTCCGTCCCTACCTGACGACGGAGAAGTGGTTGCGGTTCCAGATGCGAGTCGAGAATCGCATCACGATCGGAGCTTCCTCGTTTCACCTCGGCGCTGAGATAACCCCATTGTCGGGGATTGAGTACGAGTGCAATGGGTCGCAGCAGATCACTGGTGGGCAGGGGCTCGGCAACGGCAAGGGGGAGATGCAGCTCACAGCATCTGCATACGCGCCCACCCCGCTAGATAGGCCCATCCGCGACACCAAGAAGGACTTTCCTGACCTGGTAGGGGACAGGCTTCAGGAAGCTGTCAACTCCTGGGTAGCGGAGGAAAGTGAACCCGTGGAGCAACTCACTGTAGGGGCGTTTCAGATCGATGCTGAATGGTCCCCGGAAGAGTCCGCGCCAGGCAGGGCGTGGAACCTCGACGCCCGCAATCACGATGTCGTCCCAGACGGCCGAACCATCCACCGTGTCATCAGTGTTCGAGGAACGCTTGGTATGACGCTGAACCCGGAGGTGCAGCGTGGGTCGTGACCTGAGCGATGACGACCGCATCAGCAAGCTTGAACGCAAGCTTGAGCGGTTCATGTCTGCGGCGTGGCTTGAGAACTCATCCATCTCTGACGGGCAGTTGACTCTGATCCGCGCGACGCTGCTCATGATGGGCGGCTCACTGCTGAAAGGTGAGGGAACGTTCGACTGGACCGGGCCCGGGTCTATCGCGGGCGACTGGGAGGTTCTCGGCGGGGGAGTGATCCGCGTCGGCGGCGTCCTCATCAGCCCGGTAGGCGGCGGGCGCATCATGATCGGCGAGGGACCGGTCGCGATCATTCTCGATGGCGGCACCGGCACCCTCACGATGGGGAACATCAAGATGGAGGGTGGGAAGATCTACGTCGGAATCGGCGCTTCCCAGATTGTCATCGATGGCGCAACGGGGAAGATCGTCGCCGGCAACATGACGATGGATCCCACCACGTCCGGCGGTGCCCTGGTGTACGAGAACGGGGCGCAGGTATTCACTGACGAGGACACCATTCAGGTGTTCAAGGGCAACAGCGTCGCACAGGTCAGCAACGACTACGCCCGCATCCAGCACGGCGGCGATGTCATCCAGATCGACGGCGAGGGCGTTCGCATGTCACCCGGCGCTGTACCCACTGCGGAGTCCGTTGAGGGAGCGCACTGGCTCGCGATCGACACGACGACGGGGCGGCTGCGGCGCATCAATCCAGCGTTTGGCGGACCTGGCGGCGGGCAGTTCGAATACCCGTTCCCGGAGTCGACTATCACGTCAGGCTTCCGTCCTCCTGAGCGACCTACACATAACGGCCTCGATCAGGCGGGCCCTGGCGTCGACGGGGAGCTAATTCCGGCAGCAGCGGCCGGCGTCGTCACCTTCGCCGGGGGAGTCCCGGAGGACACCCCCACCAACGGCTACGGCTACCACGTGATCGTCAATCACGGCACGATCAACGGTCGGGTCGTGGAAACGCTCTACGCCCACATGGCGAACCCGCCGCTTGTCTCGACCGGTGACGTGGTGCAGAAGCGACAGCCTCTCGGTGTCGTCGGCGAGACAGGTCGCTCCCAGGGTGTGCACTTGCATTGGGAGATTCACGTCGACGGAGAGCCAGTCGACCCGACCATCTTCATGGCCGACTACAGCTAACGAACGGGGCAGTAGCCCTGCTCTACAAGCGACACGAAGTCGGCGTTGATCTGCTCGTGAACATCGCCCGTCAATGCGACGATCGCGTCCGGGTCTGCGCCGGCTTCGAGCTGGTCGCAGGCATAGTTCGCGGCGGACAGGATCTCGGTAGTAGTCATCTTCACGCCGTCGTTTGCCATCGCGAGCTGCAGCTTGATCAGGAACTGACCCGCGTCGTCGGGCGTCGCCGTGACGGGCGCAGAAGATACCTCGACAGGCGCCGCGGGCGCATCGATCGGCCGCGCGGCGCTCGGCTCGACCACCACGGTGCTGTCTCCGTCGCTGTACGTCCCTGACGAGCCAGGGGTGACCTCGACCTGCGACTCGCTGGTCTCGACGCTGACGCACCCGGCCAGCGCCAGCAGGAGTACGAGAACACCGGGGATGAGCGCGCGTTTCATGCGCTCACCCTACTCATCTGCACGGCCCGTGCATATGCCCGGGACTACTGGAAAGGACGTGACCCGCATGGGCTACATCACCCCCGCTGACGTCGGCATCTCCGACGATCGCGCTGCGCACATCGCGCGCGGCAGCAAGGAGCCCGGCACCGACTACATGACCGCGTACGGCACGGACCTCCGCGCACCTGGCGCCGGTCGTGTGATCGGCGTCGACCACTCGAATGACGGCGCTGAAGGTCGACGCCTGACGTTCCTGATGGACAACGGCGAGGTCATCGACTGGATCCACCTGTCCAGCATCAACGTCGGGGTCGGCGCGCGCGTCAGCCCCGGGCAGACGGGCATTGCCCGCTCCGGAGCATCCGGCTTCGGCCGCGACTGGTACTACGGCGCGCACCTGCACGTCACTCGTCGCGCTCGTCAGGGACTTCCTTACTCGCAGACCCTCGACTTCGAGGATGCGATCGGTGGTGAGGCGCCCGCCTCATCCACCCCTGGTACGACCCCCAATCAGTCCGAGGAGGACGAGAACATGCCCATCAACATTCGCCGCGAGTCGACCGGCGTCAGCTACACGCTGGTTCCCGGATACGGCATCACCGCCCACGCCAACGAGCACGGCGCTCGGCTGACGACCTACGTCAACACGGGCAAGTGGTTCCCCGCCGGCGCCAGCCCCTCTCAGCGCGAGGAGTTCGGAGAGCGCCAGCTCAACGATGACAACCTGCGCTGGGAGCTGGGCCTGATGGACCTCGGCTGGGTCTCGCAGGATCTCGACGCGCGCCTGCCCAAGCCGGGCGAGTACCGGTACTGCGAGAAGCTGCAGAAGATCCACGACGCCGCCGCCGGCATCGGCTGATGCGATCGCCCCGGCTGAACGGGGCGCGGGGGGCGGCGCTGCTGGTGGCCGGTGCTTACTGCGCCGCACGCGGCGTCGCCTACCTCCCCCTCGGCGCGCGCCCCGACGCCCTTCCGCGCGGGCTCGAGCTCATCGCGAACCCGCCCGTCACGCTCGAAGCGTGGGCGGTGCTCTGGCTCATTGCCGGCGTGGTCTGCGTCGTGATGGCATTCCGGCGGCAGGACGCCGTCGGCTGGGGCGCGCTGACCTTCATGATGACGGCGTGGGGCGCAGCGTACCTCTACGGGTGGATCGAGGCGCTCGTGCTCGGCATCGAGTCGCGGGAGTGGCTGACTGCCACGACCTACCTCGGCCCGGCCGCGATGATCGGCATCCTGTCGATCTGGCACACGCGGAGAAGTCGTGCCGTCTGAGGCGTGGGCGGCGCTGACCTCGTCCATGCCGACCATCGTCGTCGCGCTCATCGCGGGCATCGCGGGCATCGCCGTCGCGATCCTCAACCGCGGCGGAGCACGAGAGAACGCGCTCATCGACCAGCTCCAAGAGCAGGTCAACAGCCTCGAAACCCGTCTCAATGCGAGCCTGCGTCGCGAGCGCATCCGCGACGACTACATCCACACCCTCCGTGACCACATCGACCAGGGCAAGAAGCCCCCGTCGCCGCCGTGGCCCGACGGACTCACCAACTGACCCCGGCGACCTGTCGGGGTCTTTCTCGTCCCGGAAGGACACCCCGTGAAGCTATCGAACCTGACTAACCCGACATGGTGGGCGGACGCTGGCAAGCGCGCCGCGTACACCGCCCTCGCCGTCGCCCTGCCGTACCTCGGTGCGTCGCTGCTCGCCGACGTCCCGTGGGAGACGGTGCTGCTCACCGCGGCGCTCGCTTTCGTCGCGTCGATCGTCACCAGCCTCGCCGGACTCCCCGAGGTCGAGGGCGTGAACCTGCCGTGGTGGCTCGCCGCCGTCGAGCGCGTCGTGAAGACGTTCGCGCAGTCCCTCGCCGCCGGCTTCATCGGCGCGACGCTCATCACCGACGTCGACTGGGCATTCGTTCTGCAGGCCGCCGCCCTCGCCGCGCTCACGTCGCTCGTTCGCCTCATCCTCGCGACGCTCCCCGCCGATCCGACCGCGAAAAAGGTCACGCGCGATACGTGGCTCCAGAAGCTGGCTGAGTCGCAGGGTATTCGCATCGCAGACGCGAGCAGCATCGAGGTGAAGGGCGCCGCGAGCGTGCACGATCCGTCGCAGTTCCCCCACCCCGGCGCGCACAACCAGCCGTGATCCGGTTCCTGGTGGCGGCCCTCCTCGTGTGGGCCGCCGCTGCTCTCTACTCCCACATTCCCCGCCCGGTTGAGGGCTGAGAGGACACCTGATGCCCCTGGTACAGATCACCGGGAACGCGTGGACGCACCAAGGTCAGCCCATCGGGCCTGAGCGGCGACCCGAGCTGTTCTTCGCGCCGAAAGCGCACGGGTTCGGCGACGACTCTCTCCTCATCGGGGTGGAAGCGAAAGCCGACCTGCAGGCGTCGGGGTACTTCACCGTGATGGTGGAAGCCGCCCCGGGGTTGCTGTATCAGCCGCGGATGCGGTGGCTGCTGAACCCTGCGGAGCAGGACCCGGAGCAGTGGGCGTACGGGTACGCGGAATGGCCGTTCCTGATCGCCCCCGGAAACGGTGGCGTCATCGGCGACCTGATCGGGGTGTTCCCGCCGGGGACGATCCTTGTCGGTATCGGCGAGCCGCCCATCGGTGGTGTCGTGTGGATCGACATCACGGACGAGACAGAGAACGGTGTCGCCGTGTGGGCACCAGAGGGGACGTTCTGATGGCTGCTCGCATGGTGATCGTGGGTCGACTGCAGGTCGCGGGGGCGACGTCGATGGCTCTCGCGATCCGTCAGCCGACGGAGGTGCAGAGAGCTGTCGACGACCGTATCGTCCCGGTGGCTGCGCAGGTCATCGCGGAGGACTCGACGATTATCGCCGGCGCTTCGGCGGCGGTGAAGACGCAGCTCGCGGAGGAGGAGATCCCGACCGGCGCGCGTCAGGTGACGCCCCGGAACCGGAAGGCTGCGATCTTCGCGGCGAATGGTCGCGTGCTGTTGGCGTTCAACCGCTCCGATGGTCGCATCGACGACGAGAGCGCACGCGCGGTCGGCGCCCGCATCGGTGAGGTGGGTGCTGTGGGCGCGTCGCTGCGCGCCTGGTCGCCCCGCTTCCCGTGGTCGCACGTCTGGTCCCAGAACGGGCGCGTCACGCTGTACCTGGACAAGCACACGGGCGAGCTCATGCGCGGCGACGGCACCCCCGTCTCCTCCACTTCGACGGACACGCTCGAGCAGTTCAGCGCGGGCGGCGACTCGATGACGTGGGACGCGGACCTCCCCAATCCTTTGGACGGCTGGTCTGCACAGTTCACCGCGGAGACCGGGCACGCTTTCGTCCGCCGAGGCCGCCCTGGTCTGCGGATGGAGGAGATCGCGTGGACGCTCGGCGGCACCTCCGTGTCGACCGTCGTCACGGGTGGTGTGGCGTCGGCGACGTTCAACGTGACCACGTTCGCCCCGATCCAGCCGTTCCGTGCCGGGGCGATGGACCCGATCCCCGTCATCGGGATGACCGATGATCACCGCACGATCCGAGGCACCCTCATCCGGGTGAACACGGACGAAGCGACATTCATCCGCACCGACGGCGGCCCGTCGATCACGACGGCGAACCTCCGTATCCGCGCGGTCCGCCCTAACCGTGACTCGCTGCTGATCGTCGGCGGTGGGACGAACAACATCCCCCTCATCGAAGCCGGGACGCAGACGGTCGAGCAGGTGTTGCAGTCGTTCCGTGATGCGGTGAATGGTCACCGTGGCCCGCTGATGATCTGGGGTCCGTCGGATCGTGGACCGTCGGAGGGCCCGTCGACCGCGCGAGGTCAGGCGATCCGCGCGATCGAAACCGGCCTCGCGAACGAGTGGGGTGCCGCGTGGACTCCGGTCCGTTCGTACCTCGCGAGTCAGCAGGCGATCGACGACCTCCCGAAGGTGAGCAGCTACACCCCCACCTCCGAGGATCTCGCCGCGATCGCGGTGAACACGGTCCCGCCCGGGTTCCGCATCCTCAATGGCACCAACGGGTCCGTCCACTACAGCGAGGTCGGCATGGACCTGCAGACGTACCGGTTCGTCGGCGCCGCCTACGAGCGCGCTCTCCTGTGATCGAAAGGACTTCACCGTGAGCACTCCCAACTGGAACCTTCTCGAGTCGTCGGTGCCGCTCGACAACCCGCAGAGCCGCCCCCTCGTGCCGCCGCGCGCGAATCCCATCGTGTCGGACCTGTTCACCGGCGGTGACACGGCGGACATCAACGGTCGCACCCCGGACAACGGGTTCGGTGGGACGTCGGGCCTGGCGTGGGCGGCCAACGTCGCGAACTCCTTCGCGATCGCCAACGGCACCCTCGTCCGCGGGTCTGCCCTCACCTCGGGCCGTGCGACCCTCCCGGGTGCGAACGGGGACGTCGAGGCTGGGTTCACCATCACCGGTCTGCCACAGTCGGACGGGCACAGCCTGTTCCTCGACGTGCGGTCGAACCTCGCCGCCGGGGCCTCGGGCACGCGCAACGCGTACCGACTGCAGCTCACCCGCACCGCAGGCGTCCACATGGTGCAGCTCGTCCGCCGCGCCGGCGCTGGAACGAACGTAGGCAACCCGAAGCCGGTGAAGCTTGGCGACCGTGTCGCGATCCGCGCCGTCGGTGGCAGCCTTCTCCTGCTGGTCAACGACTACGACGTCGAGTCGTACACCGATCCGTCGCCGATCGCGGCCGGCGGGCACGTCGGGTTCGAGTCCGGCAGCAACGCGGTCTTCGGGGCCAAGGGCTTCTACGTCGAAGAGATCCTCGGCTGAGCCGGGAAGGGGGCGAGTTGTGACCCTGATCGGTATGGAGTCTCTGGTTCGGGAGATCGAGGCTGAGTTCCGTCACGTGAACGCGACGGTCAAGTTCCAGGCAGTCCAGGCGGGCGCCACCCTCATGGGCGGGAAGGTCGACCTCGTCAGCTACACCACCGTGGACGGGGAGAAGATCACTTTCTCTCCCGAGGTGGAGATGAAGCTGATCAACGGTGTCCTGACCGTGCCGGTGAACCTGGAACCCACGGATGGTTCGTGGGGGTGGTCGGTGAAGGTGTCGATCATCTCGGGTCGGCATCACAAGACGTGGTTGAAGGGTGTTCCGGTTCGACCCGATGGTGTTGTGGTGCCGTTCGGTGATCTGCCGAACCTGGACCCGGCGACGTTGCAGCCGACGGAGGATGTTCTCGACGCGTGGGCGACCGTGCGTGCGGAGACGTTCCAGGCGCGGGACGACACCGAGGGTCTCCGGGATGAGACGCTGACGCTTCGTGACGAGGCTCGGGAGGCTCTCGCAGAGGTCGAAGTGCGGACCCTGACGGCAACCCCGGACCCCGACGACCCGACGGTCCTGATTCTCACGTTCCCGTCGTTCATGCTCGACCCGGACGGGTCTTCGATTCTTCTGCCCTTGGAGGCCACCACATGAGCACCACCACAGGACGCGTCCCGCTGCTCGAACCGGAAACTGGCCGGTTCCCCGACAAGTACACCCCGCAGGGCGCGCTCGATGCCGCCGTCGCGGCGGAGGGTGCCCGAGATGACGCAGAGGGCTTCGCGCAGGATGCCCAGAACGCGGCTGCATCCATAGCCAAGGGTCAGCCGAATGGCGTCGGATCACTGGACGCGTCGGGGAAGCAACCCGAAGCGCAGGTGCCGGAACGGCTGTCCACATCGCAGCTTTCGAGCACGTTTGTGGCTGTCCGAACCTCGGACGGCAAGGCGCTCCCCGCGGGGACGATCGTCGTGATCACGCTCGACAAGACGCTCGCGCAGGTGACCGCCACCCCGGTCGCCGACATCGCCGACATCACCTTCCAGCAGACGGGAGCCTGACCCATGGCCTACATGAAGGACTCCACCGGTCGACGGCTCGACGGTTTCCAAGTTGCACCCATGGCTCCGTATGCAATCCGACCCGGCGTCAAAGCTGTCTTCCTCGGAGACTCGATCACGCACCGCTCGAACGCTGCGGCCGACCGGGGGTGGGTGGATCAACTCCCTCGCATCCTCGGCACGTCCGTCATAGCCGCGTCGTCGGTCGAAGCTGGGGTGCCCGGGGAGACGTCTGCGGCGATGCTTGCGCGGTATGGCTCCGCGGTGCGCGCCAATGGCGCGCAGGTGCTCTTCCTCCTTGCTGGCACGAACGATGCGGGCCAGGGTCGGACCCTCGCGCAGTTCGCCGCCTCGATCAAGGGCATCGCCGCCGAGGCGCGCCGAGATGGCGTTCCGCTCATCATTGGGACCACACCCCCGCTTGGTGCGTCTCGACCCGCGGCCGACAAGCTGCGCGTCCAGCAGTACATCGCGTGGCTCACGGCATGGGCTCCCACCGCGGGAGTCGTCGTTGCCGATGTGTATCGGGCGCTCGTGGCTAATGGCAGCGAGGCAATGGTGGGCGGCTACGATGACGACGGCATCCATCCCAACACCCTCGGACACCAGAAGATTGCCGAGGCATTCGCTGCCGCGTTCACCAGTCGCTTTACGGCAGAGACGTTGCACCCCGTGCAGGCTCCGTCGGCATTCAACCTCGTCGCGAACCCGCTGTTCGCGGCGGACTTCGCGTCAGGGTGGTTCAACCCCGGAGGCGGGTCGGGGGCAGCGCCGACCAACACGGTAGAAGCAGACAGCACCGGCAAGCTCATCGCGGGCCAGTGGGGCAAGATCGCACTGGACGCGACCGGCCAGGCCAGCTTCACGCGGCGCTCGTACTCGATCACCGGGCTCACCCCTGGGGACAAGCTCCTGGTCACAGCCCGCACTCACCTCACGGACGCGACCGGCGGCATCCTCGCCGCCATGCAGGGCGCGGCTCCCACGGCTGACGCGTCCCTTCGCGTCACGAGGCCGAACCTGACCACTGTGCAGAACCTCAACGGCCCCGCCGGCGTCCTCAACCCCGGGCCTATCATGCGTGTCGTGACGGTTCCGGCGGGCGAGACGAGCATCTACCTCACCGCTCAGTTCTCGCTACCCGCAGGCCAGAGTGGTGCTTTCCGTATCGGCGAGGTTGGCGTGTTCAACGTCACCAACCTACCCGACCTCGCCGCGCTCTACGCCTGACCCGCTTCACCTTCTGACGCCCTCAGTGTTCTCCTCCCTTGTGGGGGTGACACTGGGGGCGTCTCCACTTCCCGGCGCCATCGCCGGGTTGAGTAACACCGCGTCAACCACAGAAGGAGACATCATGACCGACGCAACCACCACCACTCCCGTCCCCACGCCCGGACGCATCGTGCTCTACACCCTCTCCGAGGACGACGCGAAGCGCATCAACAAGCGCCGAGACGACGCGATCGCTCGCGCTCACGAGCACAAGCAGCATCCCGAGGAGACCGGCTTCCAGGTCCACTTCGGCAACCGCGTCAACGCGGGCGACGTGCTCCCGGCTGTCGTCGTGCGCGCCTGGGGGACCACACCGGAGTCCTCCGCCAACCTGCAGGTCTTGCTCGACGGCAACGACACCTTCTGGGCCACCTCGGTCAGCGTGGGAGAGGGTCAGCGTCGTTTCGCCTGGCCCACCCGGAACGCCTGACCCACAACACCATGACGCCCCCGGCGCCTGCTCTCGAGCGGGCCGCTGGGGGCGTCATTTGTCGTTGGTGGGTGAAAGCGCGACTGGGGTTGAGTTGGAGGGTGGGGGTGACGTTCCAACCCGGGTTTCACGGACAGTGACAGCGTTTCTCCACACCACCACCGACACGACAGAACGCCCCCTCCCGCACCGCGTGGTTGCGGGGAGGGGCGTTCTCGTGCGTTACGCGGCGAAGTCGACCGTCACCGAATGGTGGTCAGCTCAGCGGTTCGGGCGGGTATGAAGAAAGCCCCCGCTCGGCGAGTCGGGGGCTGCTCTTCTGCTCATCATCACCCGTCCTTCGGGGTGAGGGGTTGGTGGTCAGATGTGTCCGGGGCGTACGTCCTCGGGGTGGAAGGCCTGGATGCCGGTGTCCGTGCGGATGCGGAGCGAGGTCTTGCTCACGGTGAGGAGTGTCCCGTGGATGTGGGTGTTCTCGAACATGCCGACGTAGGTGACGGCGCGGCCGCCGTTGGCCTTCCATGTCTTCCAGTCGGTGATGCTCATGTTCTTGATCCTTTGATGCGGGGGTGGGGTTGCTTTGTGCCGTTGGCGGGGACTCCGTCGTCCCCTGCTCATCTTCTGGCGCGCCGCGTTGCCGCGTTCACCGCCACCGGCCTGATGGTGTTGTCCATGTGGGATACGTTAGCCATGTTCCAAATGGGACGCAAGTCGGTTCAAGAGTCAATCTCGCCATACCCGAGCGACGCTGACAGGCGGCGCATGGCTGCGGTCTCTCGCTCCCTATTGCCGCCACTGCGGTAGGAGCGGGACATCTGCACGGTGGAGTGCCCAAATATGCGCATGATGTCGGCTTCATCGACGTGTGCGGCGTACATCATGTCGATTGCGGTGTGCCGGAGGTCGTGAAGCCGGACGGGGCGGTTGATGCCGACCGCCTCGCGAACGCGCGGCCATGCCGTTGACGCATCCTCCGGATCGATCGGCGTGCCGTTGTCGGTGAAAACCAAACCGAACGCGTTCGACGGCGCAAGTTCCCGCCAGCGCAGCAACCACGATCGCAGCGGCTCCACCAACGGGATGATGCGCCACCCCGCCTGCGACTTGGGCCGCGTCCAGTAGAGCGCCCTCGTGACGGGTCGATACTCGTAGTCAGCAGGGGCCACAATTCGGCGGTCAGGGCAAGACGCCGCACGCGAGAACCCGCACGCTGCCTTCTGGCGCGGAGCCGGACGTGCCCCGCACCCGTGACTCCACAAGATCCGTTGCAACTGCCACGACATGTCGATGTGACCGTCTCGGATTCGATCCCACTCGAGCCCTAGGACTTCTCCTCGACGGGCACCGGTGAGCATGTAGGTCGCCCACAGCAGAGCCTCGGGGGAATCGCCGAACACCTTCAGTAGTCGAATCACCTCGTCTTGCGTGAGAACCTCAAGCTCGACCCGACCTTTTCGAGGCGTGTCCATGAGATCGCATGGGTTGCGTCCGATGAGACCTTCGCGCTCGGCGACTCGGAATGCGGCCGACATCACGCTGAATGCGTTGCGCTGGTAGTTCTGCGCCGTGCCGTTATGCTCCATGAGCGTCAGCACCTTGCGCACGTCGCCCGGAGTCAGCTTCTCCATCCGGACGGAACCGATCGCGGGAATGACGTGGCGGTTGATGATCGACCTATACGAGGGGGATCGCAGACGGGCGCTTCGTCTTCGGCGCGATCTCGTCGATCCAGTGATCCAACCACTTGCCGACGGTACCCGATGCGGTGGGCATGTCCCCGCGGTCCTGCAGGTCGCTCCGCATCCGTGTGAGCTCGCGGATCAGGTCGGCTTTGTTCTTCCGACGGACCACCTTGCGCCGGCGGATGGGCTTGCCGTTCGCGTCGAACTCATGCGCGGGGAGCTCGATGCGAGCGACCCAGAGGCCCGTCTTTGCGTCCTGAGAGACGCTTCCCTCGCCCTTACCTCGCACTGTTCGCGCTCCGTCCGTGGTGTGCCCGATGGTGTACCCATCGTGTACACGGGTACACCCTTGCAGGGGGCTCCGACATCGACGTATTCGCGCGGAATAAGGGATCTTGAGCGTATCCCAAACGGAGCAGATATAAGTTTCCGGTACCAAAGGTCGCAGGTTCGATTCCTGTCGGGGGCACCAGTCGGGACAAGGGATCGCGGGTCATTCAGACCCGCGGTCCCTTACCTCATGGCAACACGGTGGCAACATTTCCTAGAAGCTTTAGGCTTCCGAAGTGATCGAGGCGCCACCGCCGGGGGTAAGAACGAAGCGATTCTCGAGAATCGGTTTCCACTCCTGCGGGTCAGGAGGAACGTCTCCCGCTTCGGGTTCCGTCTCATGTTGACGCGCATGGGAAACAAGGCAAGCGAGCGCGTCGAGACGCCAGTTGGCTCTCACGATCGACAGCACAGCGTCCACTAGCGCTTCTTCATCCACGGGTTTGCGGTGTCGGGGCGTGTGAAATTCGAGACTCTCGCGCGACCACTGACCCAGGTCTGTCTCATGGAGCAGGTCATGGACGTACCGGTTTCTCTCTTGATAGGCCGCGTAGATGTCGTCGAGAGCTGCTTTGGCTGCGTCCGCGAAATATTCGTCGGCCGGACCGAGTCTTCTCTTGATTTCCCGCACCAGCTCGGCAAAGTTCTGTGGTCCGTCTTTGAGATCTGCAGGATTCGGGCGGTCCTGTAGCCATCCGTGCACGTCTCGAGCGGTGCTTTCCATCGCCACTGCGAGCCTCGCCATGAGACCGATGCGGAACGTCGCCCTCTGATCCGCGGAAAGACTCGTAAGGTCGGGCAGGTAGCTCTCTGCGAGTGTCCCAGGCGGGGCTACGTGGTTCATCCTTGACTCCGTTCCGATTCTCGAGTTCGAGCGGTGTCCAAGGCGGCCGCGACCGCGTCTAGATCATCGTCGCTCGGCATCAACAAGGCTGGCCGCCTGCGGCGCGTTCCCGCCGCGTGATCGAAGAACGCATCCCGAATGCATTCGTGAAGCCGACTCAGCCGGGAGATCTCAGTCCGCGTGCTCGATAAGAATGCTCGCGCCGTTGTGCGGGTGATACGACCATGAGATCGAGTAGCCGTCCCATTCGTCAGTCTGGCGGCCGTCGAGCGCCCGGGTCTGACTGATCTCGGCCTCGATCGCAGCCGGCGCGTCGAGACTATTGAGGACGCACGTCATCTGCGAGTAGGTCGGGCCGTCGTACTTCGTGACCCGGTTCAACTGCACGGCCTCTCCGGAGTCAAGGATCTGTACGGTACTCGAGAACGTGACCCCGCATTTCGTGAGTCGGTCCCGAAACGTGTCCAGGCGCGCCGCCTCGGCGGCTTCCTGTTCCGCAGCGATACGTGCGGCTTCGTCAGCGGCAGCTTGTTGGGCAGCGTGCACGGATACCGGAATGGCGATCGCAACGGCGACGACGAGAACACCAACGCCACCCGCGATCCATGGCCACGCCCGTCGCCTCGGGCGTGGTGGTGACTCGCCGATTCGTGCCTGTGACTCGCTCATCACGCCCCCCATTCTTGAGTCGAGATTAGACCCTATGCTCCAGCTATGACCTGGCAGATATTCGTAGCGTTCGCCGTCCCCGTGCTCGGCCTGCTTGGCTCACTGCTTACGAGCAACCGGGACCCTGGGGAGTACCGTCGACTCAAGCACGCCGCAGAAGCCCTTTCGGCTGTGCCCGCCGAGTCGGCCGCGTTCGATGCCCTCGACAAACTCGTGGCAGTTCAGGCCGAGGGGCTACGAGGACGAGAGACCGTGAGGCTGGCCCGGAATCTCAACGTCTTCAACCTCGTCTTTGCGATCATCCTTGGGGCAGTCGGCGCGCTCACTGCGTTCTGGCTTTGGAACTGGTCCGCCAGCGTCTGGGGTACGCCCGCCTCCTGGCTCGTTGCCCCTGCGTGCGTCCTACTCGCCTTGGTAGTCGCACTCATTGTCGGTGCCGGCTTCTCAACGATTTTCAAGCCGCCCGCGCCGAAGAAACCGCGAACCTCGCCAAGTTGACCCCATCGAAGACCCCGGGGGAAGAGGGTAAGTCGAGGAGCGAAGCGCTGGGCATGGGAGGGGTGGGTGTCCCAGGGGCGGCCTCTTGTACTCCGATTGCGGCGCTACTTCTCGCACACGGTCGTCGCCGGGTGCAGAGGGACAGGCGAACTGGATGCCAGCGTGTTGTCGCATCCAAAGACGTTGCGAGAACGGTCCTCCCTCTCGTAGAAGCCCATCTCGGGAGGCTCGATGGCTCCCGTGAGGGTGATGGCGTTGTCCGCGAAGACGTTTCGGTACCCCCAATCGCGGGTACCGATTTGCGTGGTGGTCGTTCGCATCCCGAACCTCAGCCCGCTGGTGACTGTGTTTTTCATCACGAGATAGTCGTCGCCTTTGACCTGGAGAGCGGCGTAGATGCTTTGTTCGTGCTGGGCGGAGAAGACGATGGTGTTGTTGTAGATGAGGCCTCCGGTTGAGCTCTCTTTGGCTTCGATTCCCTCGGCGGTGACGTTGGTGATGGTGTTCCAGACGACGATGTTTCCGTCGCTGTTGTCCACATCGCACGGGCCGGTGCAGCTGTTGTTGCCTTGGGAGTTGCCGATGTAGATGCCCTCGCCATATCGGCCGTCTTGGAACCATGTCACGCCGTCGCCGGGTATCGTCCCGTCGAGGCCCGTGTCGGAGATCGTGTTTGCGGCGAAGAGGTTGTTACTGGAGTTCTTCTGCGCGTACATGCCGCCTTGTGCAGTGTTCTTGATTCGCAACCCGTAGAAGCGGGAGTCGTCCGTGTATCGCAACTCCACGCCCTTCTGAGCGTTGGTGATGGTGAAGCCATTTACGTGAATGAACGAGCTGTTGTAGACGCGCACTCCGATGTCGCCGTTCATGTTGACAGGGTTTGGGTAGGCCTGAACCACTGCATTGCGAGACCCACAAAGGGAGATCATCTGTGATGCGCTGCCGTGTTTGTGGCTGACGGTCAGTGGGCCATAGACCCCGTCCGAGAGGCGGATCGATGTACCGGGCGTAGCGGCTGCGATCGCAGCGTTCGCGTCCTCCGTGTTCGACACTACGACTGTGGGTGGTGGGCAAGTGGAGACGTCCGCCGAGCGAGGCTGGAGGTACGGCTGCTGGTGCACGACGGTTTGCGATCGCTGCGATTCGGTGCCGCCAAATGAGACGGCAGTCACGTCGTAGGTATAGGTCCGCCCGAACTCGAGTCCTGCGTCGAAGGCCTGGGTGTTTTCGTGCCCTTCGACGGTGAGGACGCGTTCGCGAGGCTGCCCGGACGATGACCTGTATATGTAGTACTTGTTCGCAGCTTCGACTTGCGGCCAGCTCAGCGTGAGCCCCGATCGTTTGGCGTACGGCTCTGAGGCGGACGGAGGGGTTGCCGTGATGGGCCTGCCCTCGATAGCAGAGAAATCGAGGATCTCGAACGAGTCGAGATGAATGCTCTTGGCTGATGCAGTCGACGCATTGGCGTCGGCAGTCCACTCGATACGAAGGGTGTGGGTGCCGAATCCGGTGGGGTCCGAAGCTGTGCTGAGCATCCCTTTTTTGAACTGATTCTCCGCGGCGTATCGGTCGACGCGTTCTGTCTCGACCCCGTCGAGCAAAACGCGCGCGACACCCGACGTAGGGCTCCTGCGCGCTATCCAATCGATCGCGGAACCCGTGAACTGGATCTCCGCCCAACCAGGCGTCGTGCGAAATCGGCTGTAGTCGAAGCGGTCTTCGCTGTTCGTGAGACCGTCCCACGGCGTCGGCCCATACGTGATTCGAGGATCGTCGACCTTCACGACACCGGCAGGCACGTCATCCTCCGCAGCCGCGGCCACACCAACCGGCATCCCGGCACCAGCGATCAGCGCGAATGTCGCCCCCAAGACGACCCAAGCTCGCATCTTCATTTAGCCCCCATTGCTACGCCAACCTCTCGCGCAGCTTATTGCCCAGCGACCCGCGGTGCGGGCGCCGGTTGTGACGGCTCGATGTCGAGCGAACCGAAGAGGACCGCATGAGTAATTTCCGCGGCGGACGTGTTGCAGAACGAGACACTCGAGCTCGTGCGGAGCAAGCTATAGATTTAGCGCACATAAGTTACCGAGCAAGCTAAGAGAACAAGGTACCTGATCTGCCGCGAAGGAGGATCGAGTCCCGTTGCCGGGTCGCTGCGCTGGGCTGTGGAGGTATCCCGCTGGTGGCAACACCGTGGCAACAGATGACGTGATTCAGCGCGATCCGAGGTCACTCACAGTGATTGAGACGCCCCGTAATCACGAGCTTTCGCGAGGTCGTCGCGCCAGGATGCGAGCCGTCCTGGGCTTCCGGTACCAAAGGTCGCAGGTTCGATTCCTGTCGGGGGCACCAGCCGAGAGGAGCGATCGCGGGGAATCGCGGTCCCTTGTCTTTTAGCCCGTGAAACAAACGGACGGCGTTTCGCGTCGTCGAGTGCGACTGCGGCGCGGTCCGGACGGCCGATATCCGCACAAGCAGTCGTGCGCGGTCTCGAACTGGCAACTAGCTCCTGACGGGCGGAAGCGCTGACCTCATCGCGAGACGGTCTCGATTCGCTCGAGCCTCGCTGGCGGTTGATCATGGGCGGGCGGTTTCGAACCTATTCGCGGAGTCTTGGCTCCGGCTTAGGTCGGCCGTGCGACGCGGGTACGGATGCTGGCGATCACCTGGCGGTAGTCGAACGAGACATTCAGTGGTGGCCTCGCCTCCCATCCGTCCGCGAATGGGTGCAGGATTCGTCCGACATCGCGTCGCGCCCCATGCGCTGGCGCTTCATCGAGCTGCCACCCGCCGATGTCCGCGAGCGGGTGCGACTCGACGATCCGAAACAGGTTGTGCAAGTCGATCCCGTCCTTCATCGCGCGGCGGTTTCTCCAGGCATACGCCTTGAGCATGATCGCGCCCTCGACGGAAGGGACGTTGGTCGCAAAGAGCAACTCCTCATCGTTGCTGAGCATGACTGACACTTCGAGCGAAAGCGGCCGCGCCAGAGCAACGCCGAGACCCGGCATGCTGTCGAACCTCCGGCCGCCGAGCGTCTCCTCACGCAGCCGGGTTTCCAGGTTCGGCACGAGCAGGTCCACCGTGAGGGTGGTGTCGCCCGAGCCCGGCCGTTCGTATCGATTGCTATTGGTGGGCGAGTAGCCGAGCGCGATCAGCCGATCGTGCGCGGTGCTCGTGCTGGCCAACGCACGCGGGATACCTCCATCTGCGTCTCCTGTGCGGCGCGTGACCGAGCCGGGGCTCGGGAAGTGAGCGCACAGCATCGACACCATCTGGCCGCCGATGATGCCAGACTCGTCTTCGCCGTCAAGGACCTGCGACAGGTCGGCGAGAGCCCGAAACGCAGCGTCGTCCGCCGCGGTGCGCGAGACGAGATGCGTGTCAGGCATCGGTGTGCTTCGCGTACCAGCGCACGACGTACTCGCGGAGCTTGTCGACGGCTTCGTCCTGGTCGCCCGTTGTGGCCGTACGCAACACGTCATACGCCGCGATCGCCGGGTCGACGACGCCTTCCTTCCCCCACGCTGCGGCGGTCGACCACAGAGTTGGATCACTCGGGATCGTGACGAGCATCGTGTAGTCCGACTCGTCTGCCAGGACGTAGCCCTCGGAAGCGAGGTCGATCGGCTCCTTCGCGTAGCCGACGACGCGCTCGGAAACTCGCCATGGTGCGATCGCGTCCGCTGCGAAGTCTCCGGAGAGCAGTGTGCCGCGGGCGGCAATTTGTTTCGCCTGCTCGTCCACAGGTCGATCGCTCCACCAGTAGAAGGACTGACCGCCGGGGCCAGGGTAGGTGGCCACGAGCTTGTCGAACAGCTTCGCCGCGTCCTCCTCGTCGGGCAGCTGGCGCAGGGCATTGGAGACAGAGCCCTGCGTCGTGCCGGCGAGCTCGGCAAGCCGGATCTGGTCGTTGCGCGGCGCGCCAGCGAGAAGAGCCCGCCACACTGCGTAGCGGGCATAGGCACGCGGCCCCCTCTTGACCGGCTGCGCCGAGGGCGTCTCCACAAGCACGTGGATCTCGCCGTCGTGAACAACTCGATCGTCGAGGACGAGCGTCATGTCTCGGACCGTTCGCGCCCACTCGATTGCATCCCTCGTCGCGCGCGGTGCGACGACGACGAGGTGTGTGTGATCCGAGAGTGACTCATGCGCCGAGTACGTCTTTTGAAGCCAGGCCCGCTCCGGAAGTCGCCTGGTGGTCTTGAACTCGAAGTGGGTGAGCTCACCGTCGATGAGGATGCCGAGATCGGACATCTCCACGCGCGCACCGCTGCTGCGAAGCTGCTTGACAACCCGACCGGCGTCCACATTAACCCCCGTATTAAAGAAAACGCGCTTCGCGTATATTCTAATATCACGATCGACAACACGCGTCAGGTTGCTGAGGTCGACCTGGCTGACGTGCTCGTACTCGTCAACATCCTCATGAACGTGAACATCGTCGTCTTCACGAAGAGCGTCGTCGTCCGCACCATCACGAGCACGTGCTCATGAACTTCTTGAGCGTCATCGTCGCGATGACGCTCGCGTACAGCGCGGCATCGTACGCGCGGGGACTCAGCCGGTGGCCTCCTTCGTTAGCGTTGCACCGCTTTCACGTGCGCGCAGGCCTGGTGCCCTTACGGCCGATCGGACCGGGCAAGAACCCGCTGGTCACATCTCACTGAGCATCCGGAAGCAGCTGGAACGGCGACACGTCTCGAGCATCACCAACGCACCCCCCCATTTGGGAGGCAGAAGCCCGACCTGATTCCGTCGCGTGACCTCTCCTACTGATTGACCTCGTAGCCGAGTGCCACCGCAATGACAAGCGCCGCGAATCCAAGGAGCAGAACCACACCCGCCACGACCTCAAGTCGCGGCAGCGCGGCGAACAACCACAGGAGCCAGCGCGGTGGTTCGCGGTCTCGTCCTCGCTCGTCCACCAGCCCAGCATGGCGTATCGGCACCGCAATGATTGCAGCCGGCACTGCTCGATCTTGGGCACCAGGCGTCGTCCTGTGACCATCACAACTCGCGGCGAGATCGGGCGGCACGGGCCCTGATATCGACTCCGGCGGAATTGCGGCGGCTCGCTGAGCAGCGCCGCTCGCTGACACCAGAAGCGCATTGTATCGTGATGCGATACACGATACGCTCGGTCCGTGATCGTGAGCTTCAGACACAAGGGGCTTCAAGCGCTCTACGAGTCGGGCTCTAAGAAGGGTGTGCAGCCCGCGCATGTGCCGAAGTTGACCCGCATCCTCGGTCTCCTCGACGTCGCGCAATCGCCGGCCGACCTCGCGATTCCTGGGTACCGTGCCCACGAGTTGAAGGGCGATCTCGCCGGACACTGGTCGCTTTGGGTGAACGGGAACTGGCGTGTCACACTCCGATTCATCGGGCAGGACGTCGAGCTCGTCGACTACCAGGACTATCACTGAAGGAGGACCGGAGGATGATGATGATGATGAAGCACCCGCCGCACCCCGGAGAGATCATCGGGGAGGACGTACTCGGCGAACTCGGCCTCACCGTCGCAGAGGCGGCTGCGCGCCTCGGTGTCGCCCGTGTCACCCTCAGTCGTGTCATCCATGGACATTCCGGGGTGAGCCCGAACCTTGCGATCCGCCTCGAGCGTGCGGGCGTCGGAACCGCGCGCGCCTGGATGGCCATGCAGACCACCTACGACCTGGCCCGCGAGCTCGACGGCAAGACCCACGACGTCCAGCCCCTCGTAGTCGCATAACGTCGCCCAGACGAGAGTCGATTCACCCGCCCGCAGACCCGTTCTCACCAACCCGATCGACTCAGGTCCGATACTCGATGAGTCCTTCGGCGCGAAGCTCGTCGAGGGTCGTCCGCACGGCGCTGCGCGCGTCTCCGTCGGCCGGGTTGCCGTGCGCGCGCACCGCGGCGGCCACCAGGTCGTCCAGCGTCACACCGCTCGCCAGCCGCCAGAGCGTGGGCCCGATGCCGTCGAGGACGTGGACGGAACTCCCGCCCTCTCCGCTGCGTCGCAGCACGGCGAGCCGGCCGTCGGCGAGGGTGATGGCATCCAGAGCCGGTGTCCGCGCGTACCCCTGGGCGGCAGACGCCGGGACGATCGCCGTGCGCTCGAGCGTCGAGATCGCGTCACGCGGGGGTGACGCGAGAAGGTCGCGGATCAGCGGCAGAGCGTCCTCCGCCTCACGGTAGCGGAGGCGGAGGGGCCCACCGACGCTCTCGATGTGGCCCAGCAGCGTCGCCAACGGTGCATCGAGCTCGGAGAGGTAGCTGCATTGCGGGGCGATCGCGGCGATGGCATCCGTCATGTCCAGCGGCTCGAGTCCGGCGACGGGGGCATCCTCGTCACGGTCGAGGACGACGATCGCGTGCAGGCGCAGTGGTGTCGACGGCAGGTCGCGGAGGCCGAGACTCCCCGGCGGGAGCTGGTGTTTGGCTCCGGCGCCGACGATGACCGAGAGAGGCTTCCGGTACGGCAGCACGGTTCCGTCGGCGGTCACGCCGACGCTCTCGTCGGTGACGTAGGCGAACTCTCGCGCGAGGCGCGACATGAGCGTGGTCTTGCCCATGCCCGAACGGCCGGAGAAGAGCACGACCCTCCCGCGCTCGTCGGCGACGGCGCCGGCGTGGACCATCCAGAGCTCGCCCCGGCGTGCCGAGAGGGCGGCGAGCGTCACTCGTGTCGTGAGATCGGCGGCGGCCGCGTCGAGGGGCAGGTCCGCGCGGCACCGTACGACGGACGCGGGCGCCGCGCCTCTGCTCGAGCGAGCGCCCGACCACCCTCCAGCGAGCAGATCGCGGTCGGTCGGCGAGAAGCTCGAGACGTCGATCCGGACGGTGACCCCGAGCGCGTCGACGTCGAACGTGGTCAGGGGGCTCGGCACGGGCGTCAGTCTGTCCGCACCGCCGAGGCGTCCGAATCGCGGCGCGACGAATCGCGCGAGGGTGAAAATGCGCGAGTGGGCGTTGTCAAGACCTTCCCGCGATTCGGTCGGGCCTTGGGATGCTGGGGATACTCTTGAAAGGAGCCTGCCATGAGCATCGGAGCCGGCATCGCGCTGTTCGTCATCGGCGCCATCCTCGCCTTCGCGGTGAACCTCCCGAACGACTTCGTGAACCTCAGCATGATCGGCTACATCATGATGGGGGCGGGCGTCGTCGTCTTCCTCATCGGGATCGTGCTCCTCGTTCGTCGTCGGCAGACCGACACGGTGACCCGCACCGAAGGAGTCGGGGGAGCGCAGGTCACGCGCTCGACGACGCGCTCCTCGAACGACGACCTCGTGTGAGACCCTCGGGGTCCCCGCCCCGAGAGAGCCAAGATGACCGAATCGATTCCCACCGCGCCGTACGACGCGTCCGCCGAGAACCTCTTCGACGGCCGCTATCGCCTGGGGCGCGTCCTCGGACAGGGTGGTTACGCGCGCGTCTATGAAGCGGTCGACACGTCCCTCGGCCGGACCGTCGCCCTCAAGGTGATCGACGGTGAGGGAGCAGACCCCTCGGATGCCGCGCGCGTGCGCTCCGAGATCCGCCTGCTCGCCTCGCTGTCGCACCCCTCGCTCGTGACGCTCTACGACGCGCGCCTGGCGACGACTCCCGCGTACCTGTCGATGGAGCTCATCGCGGGTCCCACCCTCACCGATCTCATCGCCCGCGGACGGATGTCGGCCGAAGACGTCGCTCGCACCGGCGTCGAGATCGGGGAGGCGTTCGCGGTGATCCACGCGCGCGGGATCGTGCACCGCGACGTCAAACCCTCGAACATCCTCATCCGTCCCGCCGCCCACCCCGGGGAGAAACCGCGAGCCACGCTCGCCGACTTCGGCATCGCGTCGCTCGTGGGAGCCACGCGCCTGACCCGGGCGGAGACGGTCGTCGGGACGGCTGCCTACCTGAGCCCCGAACAGGCACGCGGGATGCCGGCTGCTCCGGCGAGCGACGTCTACTCCCTCGGGCTCGTTCTGCTGGAAGCCCTGACCGGCGCGCGCCCCTTCGCGGGACGGACGCCGCACGAAGCGCTCGCCGCCCGTCTCGTCGCGGCGCCGGAGATCCCCGCGCGAATCCCCGACGCGTGGCGCGACGTCCTCGAACGGATGACGGCGGGGGATCCCGCCGAGCGCCCGGATGCCGCCGCCCTCATCGTCGCCCTCCGCTCCCTGTCCGAGGTGCCGGTGCCCAGCGCCGCGCGGACAGCGGTTTCCGGGGCGACGGGCGAGTCGCCCACCCGTGTCCTGCCGGAGGAGCCCCCGCCCACCCGTGTCTTCGACAAGCCGCGGCGGCGGATCTCGCGCCGCGCCGCGATCGTGGCATCCGTCATCGCCGTCCTCCTCGTCGGCGGTGGCACGGCCGCCGCCGTCGCGCTGAACGGTTCGCCCGCGAGCGCCACGCCCGACCTGCCCGCGCTGCCCGCTCCGCTCGACCAGCATCTCAGCGACCTCTGGACGGAGGTCGGGCCGTGAGGCGTCGTGTGCTCCCCGTGGTCGGGGTCCTTGTCGCGATCACCGTCGCGCTCGCCGGATGCACGCCGCCGGCCACCGAGCCGACCGCGTGGCAGAGCACCGTTCGCACCGTCGCCGATCAGGCCTCGGCCGGCGACTACGCATCCGCCCTCGCCACTCTCGACGCGCTCGAGGCGGAGGTGACGGCCCGTCGTGATGCCGGCGAGCTGTCTGCCGAGGAGGCAGCCGCGATCCTCGACAGGATCGCGACCGTCCGCGCCGATCTGACGTCCTTGGCGCCGACGCCTACGCCCGAGCCCACGCCCGAGCCCACGACGGAACCGACGCCCGAGGAGCAGCCGAGCATCTCGGACGACGGGTCGTCGGACGACCAGGCGCCCGCGAATCCGGGTGATCAAGGCCCGGGCGACAACGGCAAGGGCAAGGGCCCGGGCAAGGACGATCAGGGCCCGGGAAACGGGAGAGGCCCCGGCAAGAAGGACGGCTGACGACGTCTTCCCGCGCCGCGGACCGAACCACCCCCGCGGCGTGCGAGGATTGCTCGGTGCCGCGCCGGGTGACCGCTGAACTCGACCTCGATCTGGGGGCGTCCGTCGACCTCATCTTCCAGATCACCGCCGCGCAGGGCGTGCCCCTCGCGAGCGAGAACCTGACCTTCTCGCAGGGCGACCGCCTCTATACCCCCACCGAGATCGTCGACCAGTCCGGCAGCCGTCTGCACAGGCTCACCGCCGAGCAGGGGCCGCTCTCGGTGCGGTACGACGCGGTCGTGCAGGGGCCGTCGCAGACTCCGCGCACGAGCGACCTCGAGACGATCACCTACCTCCGCCCCAGTCGCTACTGCCAGTCCGACGAGGTGTTCGCGCAGGCGCGGCGGCAGTTCCGCGGACTCGCCGGGGCAGACCTCCTCGCCGCGGTCTCGAACTTCGTCGCGACGACGGTGACCTACACACCGGGGCTCAGCCTCGGTACCGACAGCGCGGTGACCACGCTCATGACCGGTCAGGGAGTGTGTCGCGACTACGCGCACGTCGTGATCGCCCTGCTGCGCGCGATGGACATGCCCGCGCGCTACGCGGCGTGCTTCGCCCCCGGCCTCGAGCCGATGGACTTCCACGCGGTCGCCGAGGCGTACCTCGACGGTGCGTGGTACGTCGTCGACGCGACCCGCCTCGCCGACCGCCGCTCGCTCGTCCGGATCGCAACGGGGCGTGACGCCGCCGACTGCGCCTTCCTCAGCTACCACGGCGGATACGTCGGTCTCGAGCGCATGCACGTCGATGCGGTCCTCGAGAACGAGATCCCGGATGCCACGGCCCCCGACGACCACGAAGCCCTGGTGCAGATCGCCTGAGGCAGGCCGCCCGATCGTGGCTCATCTGCAGGATCGGCGCGGCCGCGGCCGTCCCACCGGCCCCACGGAGCGACATCAGCCCCACGGGTCATGCAGATGGACCGGCATGCGGGACCGACCACGCCGCCTAGAATTGGGGGGCTATGGATCCCGCTGCCCTCTCCGCTGCCCTGCTCGCCGTCATCGTCCCGCTCGCGGAGGCGCGACGAGAGGGGTCCTCGGCCGGGCTCAGCGCCGCCGACCTGCCCCTCGAGCGCCCGAAGAACCGCGACCACGGCGATTGGGCCTCCAACGCCGCGATGAAGCTCGCGAAGGTGGTCGGCGCGAACCCGCGTGAGTTCGCGGCCGAGATCGCCGAGGGCCTCGCATCCGTCGACGGTGTCGCGAGCGTCGAGGTCGCGGGCCCCGGGTTCATCAACATTCGACTCGATGCGGCTGCCGCCGGCGCCCTCGCGAAGACGATCGTCGAGCAGGGCGCGGCGTTCGGAACGAACGACAGTCGCGCCGACGAGATCATCAACCTCGAGTTCGTCAGCGCCAACCCCACGGGGCCGATCCACCTCGGCGGAACGCGGTGGGCCGCGCTCGGCGATGCCCTCGCGCGCATCCTCTCGTCGCAGGGTGCGAGAGTCACCCGCGAGTACTACTTCAACGACCACGGTGCGCAGATCGACCGCTTCGCCCGCAGCCTCGTCGCCGCTCACCAGGGCGACCCGACCCCGGATGACGGCTACGGCGGTGCCTACATCGGCGACATCGCGAAGCGCGTCGCCGAGGCGTACGACGGCGACATCGACGCTCTCGACGCGGAGGCCAAGCAAGAGGCGTTCCGCGAGCTCGGCGTCAACTTCATGTTCGACGAGATCAAGCAGTCGCTGCACGAGTTCGGCGTCGACTTCGACGTCTACTTCCACGAGAACGATCTGCACAACTCCGGTGCGGTCGAGCGCGCCGTCGCGCGCCTGCGCGAGCTCGGGCACATCTTCGAGGCCGACGGCGCCACCTGGCTGCGCTCGACCGAGTTCGGCGACGATAAAGACCGCGTCATCATCAAGTCCGACGGACAGCCCGCGTACATCTCGGGTGACCTGGCGTACTACCTCGACAAGCGCGAGCGCGGCTTCAACCGCTGCATCATCATGCTCGGCGCCGACCACCACGGCTACGTGCAGCGGCTGATGGCGATGTGCGCCGCCTTCGGCGACGTGCCGAACGTGAACCTGCAGGTGCTCATCGGCCAGATGGTCAACCTCGTGCGCGACGGCCAGCCGATGCGCATGTCCAAGCGCGCCGGAACGGTCGTTACCCTCGAAGACCTCGTCGAGATCGTCGGAGTGGATGCCGCCCGCTACGCCCTCACGCGGAGCTCTGCCGATTCGAACCTCGACATCGACCTCGACGTGCTGCAGAAGCGCACGAACGACAACCCCGTGTTCTACGTGCAGTACGCGCACGCCCGCACGCACAACGTGGCGCGCAACGCCGCGGCATCCGGAGTCGACCGCTCCGAGTTCGCGCCCGAGCTCCTCGACCACGAGTCGGAGTCGGCCCTGCTCGGCGCCCTGCAGGAGTACCCGCGCGTCGTCGCCCACGCCGCGGATGTCCGCGAGCCGCACCGCATCGCCCGCTACCTCGAAGAGGTCGCCGGCCTCTACCACCGCTGGTACGACAACTGCCGCGTGATCCCGCTCGGCGACGCGCCGGTCGAGCCCGTGCACCGCACGCGCCTCTGGCTGAACGACGCGACCGGCCAGGTCCTGCGCAACGGACTGACCCTGCTCGGCGTCTCGGCTCCGGAGCGGATGTAACGGATGACGGATGCCACGGCTCGCACGCCGCGCAAGAACGGCCGGTGGATCGCGATTCTCATCGTGGTCGTCGTCGTGGTGGCGGGTGCCGCGGTGGCGGCCGAGTTCATCGCCCGGTCCGTCGTCTCGAACACCGTCCGTTCGCTCGTCGTGGAGAAGATCGGTCTCCCCGACGACCAGGACGTCGACGTGGAGCTGGGTGGGGTCATCCTGCCGCAGCTTCTCACCGGCCGCCTCGACGATGTGACGATCACCTCGGACGACGTCACCCTGGGCCCCATCACCGGTGACGTGCGCGCCGAGATGAAGGGCGTCCCGGTGTCGGGCGGCGGCGCCGCCGACGGGGGGACCGCGTCGATCCGCCTCGACGAGCAGCAGCTGCGCACGCTCCTCGCGCAGATCCCCGACTTCCCCTCCGGAACGGTCGCGATGGCCGCCCCCGATCTGACGTTCACGAACGAGCTGTCGGTGTTCGGAGTGGGCATCCCGGTCGGAGTGTCCGTGACGCCGGGTGCGTCGAACGGCGACCTCACGCTCACCCCGACGGGTTTCCAGCTCGGCGGGAACAGCATCGACGCCGACACGCTCCGGGCGCAGTTCGGGGGAGTGGCCGATGTGGTGCTTCGCTCGCAGAGCCTCTGCTTCGCTGACCGCCTCCCCGCGGCGCTCACCCTGACCTCGGCGACCGTCCAGGGTCAGAACCTCGTCGCGTCGTTCGACATCGACGGTGAGGTGCTGAACGATCCGGCACTCCAGCGCGACGGCTCCTGCGGATAGGGCGCGGGAAGGGAGCGGCATACGCCGTGCCCTAGACTGCTAGGGCTGCCCGCCGCGTGACTCTCCGCGGGGGCGGCAGCCGTGATCCGCGGCCGTCGCGTCGCCGCAAAACCCGATTGGTCCCTCTGTGTCCGCCTCGCACTCCGCGCTCGTGCCCGAGTGGCTCACCGCCCCGGCCGATGCGAACGAGCTCGTCGCTCCCGTCTGGCCCGCGTCCGCCCGTCGCCGCGACGATGGTTCCGTCGAGGTCGGCGGCGTGTCGGTGTTCGACCTCCGTGATCGTTTCGGCACCCCGCTCTACGTCCTCGATGAGGACGAGGTGCGCGCGCACGCCCGCCGCGCCCGCGCCGCGTTCGAATCCGCGGCGGCTCGTCATGGCATCCGCTCCCGCGTGTACTACGCGGGCAAGGCGTTCCTCTCGACCGAGGTCGTCCGCTGGGTCGTCGACGAGGGCCTCGCCGTCGACGTGTGCACCCGCGGCGAGCTCGAGGTCGCCCTCGCGGGCGGTGCGGATCCTGCGCGCCTCGGCTTCCACGGCAACAACAAGAGCGTCGCCGAGCTGGAGCGTGCCGTCGAGGTCGGCATCGGCTCCGTCGTCGTCGACAGCCCGATCGAGATCGAGCGTCTCGCCGCGATCGCCGACCGCCGCGGCGCTGTCCAGTCGGTGCTCGTCCGCGTGCGCACCGGCGTCCACGCCGAGACCCACGCGTTCCTCGCGACCGCGCACGAAGACCAGAAGTTCGGCTTCTCGCTCGAGGGCGCTGCCGAGGCGGTCGCTCGTATCCGGGAGCTGCCGAGCCTGCGCTTCGTCGGTCTGCACGCGCACATCGGCTCGCAGATCTTCGACTCCTCGGGCTTCCGCGAGTCGGCGGCGCGCCTCGTCGACCTCCACGCCGATCTGCTCGCCGGGGGAGAGATCCCCGTGCTCAACGTCGGCGGAGGCTTCGGCATCTCGTACACCTCGGTCGACGACCCGAAGCCGATCGAAGAGATCGCCGACGGCATCCTGGATGCCATCGCCGACGAGTGCGCGGTACGCGGCATCCCGATGCCCGACGTCGCCACCGAGCCCGGCCGCGTCATCGTCGGCCAGGCCGGTGTGACCCTGTACGAGGTCGGGACCGTCAAGACCGTCGCGGCGACCGAAGACCTCGAGCGCACCTACGTCAGCGTCGACGGCGGGATGAGCGACAACGCCCGCCCTGCCCTCTACGGCGCCGACTTCTCGGCGCGGATCGTCTCGCGGACGAGCTCCGAGACCCCCGCGCTGTCGCGCGTGGTCGGCCGGCACTGCGAGTCGGGCGACATCGTCGTGGATGCCGAGTACCTCCCCGCAGATGTGACTCCGGGCGATCTGCTCGCGGTGCCCGCCACCGGTGCGTACTGCTTCTCGCTCGCGAGCAACTACAACTACACCCCCCGTCCGCCGGTCGTCGCCGTCCGTGACGGTCAGGCCCGCGTCATCGTCCGCGGCGAGACCATCGACGATCTGCTCTCACGCGACGCCGGCATCCCGGCATCCGCCCCCACCGCAACACCCCACGGAGACACCGAATGACCGACTACCGCACGCTTCGCGTGGCGCTCCTCGGCGCCGGCGCCGTCGGCTCGCAGGTCGCCGACCTGCTTCTCAAGCACGGCGACGAACTCGCCGACCGCGCGGGCGCGAAGCTCGAGCTCGCCGGCATCGCCGTGCGCAACCTCGATTCCAAGCGCGACGCCGACCTGCCGCGCGAGCTCTTCACGACGGATGCCGAGACCCTCATCGTCGGCAGCGACATCGTGATCGAGCTGATGGGCGGCATCGAGCCCGCCCGCACGCAGGTCCTGCACGCGATCGCCTCGGGCGCCGACGTCGTCACGGCCAACAAGGCGCTCCTTGCCACCCACGGCTCCGAGGTGTTCGAAGCCGCCGACCAGGTCGGTGCGGAGGTCTACTACGAGGCCGCCGCGGCCGGCGCGATCCCGATCATCCGACCCCTGCGCGACTCGCTCGCCGGCGACCGCGTCGTGCGCATCATGGGCATCGTCAACGGCACGACGAACTACATCCTCGACCGCATGGACACCGAGGGCGCCGACTTCGCCGACGTCCTCGCGCAGGCGCAGGCGCTCGGCTACGCCGAGGCCGACCCGACGGCCGATGTGGAGGGATACGACGCCGCGCAGAAGGCCGCGATCCTCGCCAGCCTCGCGTTCCACACGACGGTTCCCCTGGATGCCGTGCACCGCGAGGGCATCACCTCGGTCGACGCCGCGATGATCGAGTCCGCGCGCCACGCCGGTTACGTCATCAAGCTGCTCGCGGTGTGCGAGCGCCTGACGGCCGCCGACGGCGCGGAGTCGATCTCGGTCCGCGTCTACCCGGCTCTCGTCGACCGGTCGCACCCCCTCGCGAGCGTCCACGGCGCGAACAACGCCGTGTTCGTGCAGGCAGAGGCGGCGGGTGACCTCATGTTCTACGGCGCCGGTGCCGGCGGAGTGCAGACCGCCTCGGCCGTGCTCGGCGATGTCGTGTCGGCCGCGCGCCGACACATCGCCGGGGGAGTGGGGGTCGGCGAATCGACCCGCGCCAACCTCCCCGCCGTGCCGATCGGGCACGTCATCACGCGCTACCAGATCACCCTCGAGGTCGACGACAAACCGGGCGTGCTGGCCACGGTCGCCGGCATCCTGAGCGAGGGGCGCGTGTCGATCGCGACCGTCGAGCAGACCGTCATCGAGGCGGACGAGAACACTCACACCGGCGGCTCCGCTCGCCTGGTCATCGGAACACACAAAGCCCGCGAGCAGGACCTGAGCGAGACCGTCGAGCGTCTCGCCGCGAGCGGCGTCGTCGAGCGCGTGGTCTCCGTGCTGCGCGTGGAAGGGAACTGAACATGGCACACCTCTGGCGCGGAGTCCTCCGCGAATACGCCGACCGGCTGGGCGTCACCGACGCCTCCACCGTCGTCACCCTCGGCGAGGGCGGTACGCCGCTGCTGCCCGCCCCCGCTCTCTCGCGCCGCACCGGTGCCGACGTGTGGGTCAAGTACGAGGGCATGAACCCCACCGGTTCGTTCAAGGACCGCGGCATGACCGTCGCGCTCTCGCGCGCCGTCGAGCACGGCGCCAAGGCCGTCATCTGCGCCTCGACGGGCAACACCTCGGCTTCGGCCGCGGCCTACGCCGCGCACGCCGGGATCACGGCCGCGGTGCTCGTCCCCGAGGGCAAGATCGCCATGGGCAAGCTCAGCCAGGCCGTCGCGCACAACGGCCGCCTCATCCAGATCCGCGGCAACTTCGACGACTGCCTCGAGATCGCGCGCGAGCTCGCCGATCACTACCCGGTGCACCTGGTCAACTCGGTGAACCCCGACCGCATCGAGGGGCAGAAGACCGCGGCGTACGAGGTCGTCGAGGTCCTGGGCGACGCTCCCGACTTCCACTTCATTCCGGTCGGCAACGCGGGCAACTACACCGCGTACTCGCGCGGCTACCGCGAAGAGGCCGCTCGCGGCGTCGCGACGCGCGTTCCCCGCATGTTCGGCCTCCAGGCCGCGGGTTCCGCCCCGCTCGTGCGCGGCGAGGTCGTCAAGCAGCCCGAGACGATCGCCAGCGCCATCCGCATCGGCAACCCCGCGTCGTGGGACCTCGCCCTCGAGGCGCGCGACGCGACCGACGGCTGGTTCGGCGCGATCGACGACGCCGGCATCCTCGAGGCGCAGAAGATCCTCGCCGGCGAGGTCGGCATCTTCGTCGAGCCCGCCTCGGCGATCAGCGTCGCGGGGCTCCTCGACCGCGCCGAGGCGGGGATCGTCCCCGCCGGCGCCAAGGTCGTGCTCACCGTCACCGGCCACGGCCTCAAGGACCCGCAGTGGGCCCTGCGCAAGGCCGACGGCACCGACGTGCAGCCCACCGTCGTCGACGCGGCCACCTCGGAGGTCGCCTCCGTGCTCGACCTGCAGCCGGTGACCGCGTGACCACAGGCCCCGGCCGTCGGGTCGCGGTCCGTGTTCCCGCGACGAGCGCGAACCTCGGGCCCGGCTTCGACACCCTCGGTCTCGCCCTGAGCGTCTACGACGAACTCGTCGTCGAGCAGCTCGACGACGGCCTCCTCGAGATCGACGTCGAGGGCGAGGGCACGGCCGACGTCCCCCGCGATGCGTCGCACCTCGTCGTCCGCGCGATGGCGCACACGTACGCGTCGGTCGGCCGCGCCCTTCCCGGGTTGCGGCTGACCGCGCACAATGTCATCCCGCACGGCCGCGGCATGGGCTCGTCCGGAGCCGCCGTGGTGGCCGGCATCCTCGCCGCCAAGGGCCTGCTCGAGGGCGAGGTGACCTTCAGCGACGTCGACCTTCTGCGCCTCGCGACCGAGATGGAGGGTCACCCCGACAACGTCGCGCCGGGCCTGTTCGGCGGTCTGACGATCGCGTGGATGGATGCCGAGGGCCCCCAGCACAAGCAGCTCATCGTGCACCGCGGTGTGTCGCCGCTGGTCTTCGTGCCGAGCTTCACGATGTCGACTGCCGTCGCGCGAAGCCTGCAGCCGCTGCAGGTGCCGCGCGAGGACGCCGTGTTCAACGTGTCGCGTTCGGCCCTGTTGATCGCCGCGATGACGCAGAGTCCCGAGCTGCTCATGGCCGCGACCGAAGACAAGCTGCACCAGAACTATCGCGCCCAGGCGATGCCCGAGACCGACCGGCTCGTGCGCGCCCTCCGCGCCGAGGGGTATGCAGCCGTCGTGTCGGGCGCGGGACCGAGCGTGCTGGTTCTCGCCGATGGGCCGGGGCAGCGACTTGCCGCGGCGGATCTTATGGCATCCGTGGTCGACACCCCGTGGCAGGCGCTCATGCTCGCCGTCGACGTCAAGGGTGGTACAGTGAAAATCGCAGAGGGTTCCGCGTAAGTCGCGAATCTGAGCCTCTGCACCACCTGCGAAATCCGCAACACATCGCGAACCCGGTCTCGGCTGCAGTCTCCCGAACCGCTGGTGTCTCTTCGTCTGCGTTCTGCATGGCGAAGCGCGATCTGATCACGTTTCATTTTCTGAGGAGCACTCGTGGAGTCCATCTCCGAGACCCAGCCCGTCGACGCGCCCGAGGGCGCTGAGATCCCCGCCGAGGAACAGCCTTCGGCCGAGGCGCAGGGCACCGACACCGACCAGGCCGACACGGCTGCCGAGACCCCGGATGCCGAGGGCGCAGACGCCTCGGCCGCCGAGGTCGCTGCTGACGACGCGACCACCGACGAGGCCGCCGCCGACGCGGCGCCCGCCGATGCCGCGGAGCCCGAGGCGCTGTTCACCGATGACGCGCTCGCCGCCGAGGCGCCCACCGCGGACGCTCCGGCCGAGGCCGTCGCTGAGCCCGCTGCTGAGGCGCCCGCCGCTGCCGAGCCCGCTGCTGCCGAGCCCGCCGCCGCGGCCGAGGAGCCGGCGGCTGCGGCCGCAGACGCCCCTGCCGAAGAGCCCGCTCCGGTGGAGAAGCCGGCAAAGGCTCCGCGCAAGCGGGCGCCGCGTCGCGCGACGACCGCCTCCGCGAAGGAGAAGGCGGCCGCCGAGGCCGCCGCCGCAGAAGCTGCCGCGGCCGAAACCGCCGCTGCGGAGGCCGCCGCGGCTGACACGGCTGCGACTGACACGGTCGCCGCAGAGGCGCCCGCCGCCGACGTCGCCCCCGAGGCGGAGGTCGACGCGGCAACCCCCGTGACCACCGCTGCCGATGTCGCCGACGACGCCGCCGCGGCCGAGCAGACCCCGACGGTCGACGAGGCCGGCGCAACCGACGCGCCGGTTGAGGGCGACGCCTCTTCGAGCGAGGCCGCCGACACCGCTTCTTCGGACGACGCCGCCGACCAGACGCCGGCGCGGGGTCGCGGTCGGAACCGCTCCCGCAACCGGAACCGCAACCGCGCAGAGACCACCGAGACCGCCGAGGCGCAGCCCGCCGCGGGCGACGAGTCCGAGACAGCTCCGCAGGGCGGCCAGCGCGACGGCGGCGCCCAGAACGGTCAGCAGGCTCAGCAGCAGCAGGGCGGCACCAGCAACCGCAGCCGTCAGCGCAACAAGCGCCGCGGCCAGAACGCGACGGGCGACGAGTTCGATTCCGAGATCGGCGAGGACGACGTCCTCGTGCCGATCGCCGGCATCCTCGACGTGCTCGACAACTACGCCTTCGTGCGCACCACCGGCTACCTGCCCGGGCCGAGCGACGTCTACGTCTCGCTGGGCCAGGTGAAGAAGTACAACCTGCGCAAGGGCGACGCCGTGGTGGGCTCGATCAAGCAGCCGCGTGAGAACGAGCAGTCCAGCCGCCAGAAGTACAACGCGCTGGTCAAGGTCGACTCGATCAACGGTCTGTCGGTCGACGACGCCGCCGCGCGCGTCGACTTCGGCAAGCTCACGCCCCTCTACCCGCAGGAGCGCCTGCGTCTCGAGACGGCACCCGAGAAGCTGACCCAGCGCATCATCGACCTCGTGGCGCCCGTCGGCAAGGGCCAGCGCGGCCTCATCGTCGCGCCCCCCAAGGCGGGCAAGACGATCGTGCTGCAGCAGATCGCCAACGCCATCGCGCACAACAACCCCGAGGTCCACCTCATGGTCGTGCTCGTCGACGAGCGCCCCGAAGAGGTCACCGACATGCAGCGCACCGTCAAGGGCGAGGTCATCGCCTCGACCTTCGACCGTCCTGCCGAAGACCACACCACGGTTGCCGAACTGGCCATCGAGCGTGCCAAGCGCCTGGTCGAGCTCGGCCGCGACGTGGTCGTGCTCCTCGACTCGATCACCCGCCTGGGCCGCGCCTACAACCTGTCGGCGCCCACCTCGGGTCGCGTGCTCACCGGTGGCGTCGACGCGTCGGCGCTGTACCCGCCCAAGCGCTTCTTCGGCGCCGCGCGCAACATCGAGAACGGCGGGTCGCTCACGATCCTCGCCACCGCACTGGTGGAGACCGGCTCGAAGATGGATGACGTGATTTTCGAGGAGTTCAAGGGCACGGGCAACAGCGAGCTGCGCCTGAGCCGCCAGCTCGCCGACAAGCGCATCTTCCCGGCCGTCGACGTGAACGCGTCGAGCACCCGCCGCGAAGAGATGCTGCTCTCGGCCGACGAGGTGAAGATCACGTGGAAGCTCCGCCGCGCCCTGGCCGGTCTCGAGCCCCAGCAGGCCCTCGAGGTCGTGCTCGGTAAGCTCAAGGAGACGCAGTCGAACGTCGAGTTCCTCGTGCAGATGCAGAAGTCCATCCCGGCGCCCTCGCGCGGCGGTGACGACAACAGCATCCGCTGATCCGGGCGGCAGACGCGATGTCGGTGCCCGCGATGTTCGAGTCGGTCCGTGGACTGATCGAGGAGCACAAGGCCGTCCAGGAGGAGCTCTCCGACCCGGCCGTGCACGCCGACGCGGCGCGCGCCAAGCGCGTCAATCGGCGATACGCGGAGCTGTCGCGGATCGTCACGGCTCACGAGGCCTGGGTCTCGGCATCCGATGACCTCGAAGCGGCACGCGAACTCGCGCGAGAAGACGAGGCGTTCGCGGCTGAGGTCCCGACGCTGGAGGAGCGGGTCGCCGAGACGCAGGAGCGTCTGCGGCGCCTGCTCATTCCGCGCGACCCCGATGACGCGCGCGACGTGATCATGGAGATCAAGGGCGGCGAGGGCGGGGCCGAGAGCGCGCTGTTCGCGGCCGATCTGCTGCGCATGTACCTGCAGTACGCCGCCTCGATGGGCTGGAAGACCGAGCTCCTCGAGCGCACGGAGTCCGACCTCGGCGGATACAAGGACGTCCAGGTCGCGATCAAGGGCTCCTCGAGCGACCCCGCTCAGGGGGTGTGGGCCCACCTGAAGTACGAGGGCGGCGTGCACCGTGTGCAGCGGGTGCCCGCGACCGAGTCGCAGGGGCGTATCCACACGTCCACGACGGGCGTGCTCGTCTTCCCCGAGGTCGACGAGCCCGAAGAGGTCGCGATCGACCCGAACGACCTCAAGATCGACGTGTTCCGCTCGTCCGGCCCCGGAGGCCAGTCGGTCAACACGACCGACTCCGCCGTGCGCATCACCCACGTTCCGACCGGGATCGTCGTGTCGATGCAGAACGAGAAGTCGCAGCTGCAGAACCGCGAGGCGGGCATGCGCGTGCTGCGCGCTCGCCTTCTGGCGAAACAGCAGGAAGAACGCGACGCGGTCGCCGCCGACGCGCGCCGGTCGCAGATCCGCGGCATGGACCGCTCGGAGCGCATCCGGACGTACAACTTCCCCGAGAACCGCATCGCCGATCACCGCACCGGTTACAAGGCGTACAACCTCGACCAGGTCATGGACGGCGCGCTCGGCCCGATCATCGAGTCGGCCATCGCCGCCGACGAAGAGGCGCGTCTGGCGGCTCTCGCCGGCGACTGACGTTCTCGCGGTCGCCCCGCCGCCGGGACACATCGTCGCCGAGGGATCGCCCGTCCTCAGTGAGACACGTCGGCGATCACGCGTCCCACACCGGGGGGTGGGGGAGCGGGCCGCGACGATCCTCGAGCTGCGCCGCCAGCGACAGCAGGGTCGCCTCTCCGCCGGGGCGGCCGATGAGCTGCACCGAGACCGGGTGGCCGCTCGCATCGGTCGTGACGGGCAGGGTCAAAGCGGGCAGTCCCGCCACGTTGACGAAGCTGGAGTACGGTGCGTACTCGACCTGCATCGCGAACGTGCGCTCCGGACTGTGCCCCGCATACGACCCCACGGGCTGCGGCCCCTGCGCCAGCGCGGGGGTCAGCACCGCGTCGAAGGCCGAGAAGTCGGCGATCGTCCGACGTTCGAAAGCGCGTGCCGAGGCCAGGCCGCCCAGCAGTTCGAGCGCCGACAGTCGTCGCCCCTCCTGCACGAGCCACGCGGTCAGCGGTTCGACGAGGGTCATGTCGTCGTCGCTCAACGGGATGCGGGCGGCGCTCGCGCGCCAGAGGACGTGGAAGAGTGAGGCATACCCGAACGGATGCCAGTCGGCATCCGTCACGTCATGGTCCGCATCCGCGAGCCAGGCGGTGGCCGTCTCGAACGCCGTGCGTGCGTCGGGATCGAGCACGATGTCCTCGTCGTCGTCCCACGGCGAAACGGTCGTGACGCCGATGCGGAGGGTTCCGGGTGAGCGCCGGGCCGCATCGACGAACGGGCCCGCACCGGGGGCCTGCGTGGCGTAAGCGAACGGAGCGAGGCCCACGAGCGCGTCGAGGAGGAGGCCGGCGTCCTCGGCTGACCGAGCGATCGGCCCGGTGACCGACAGGCCGTCGGGGGAGTCGAATCCCGAACCGATCGGCAGCCTGCCGCGCGACGGTTTCAGCCCGACGACGCCGACCGTGGCCGAGGGGATGCGGATGGAGCCGCCGCCGTCCGAGCCCACAGCCGCAGGCAGAAGGCCCGCCGCAACGGCGACGGCGGCACCACCGCTGGAGCCGCCGGCCCCGGCCGAGAGCCGCCACGGATCGCGTGCGGGAGCGTGGATGAGCGGTTCGGTGAATCCGGTGAGACCGAACTCCGAGGTGCTCGTCTTGCCGAGGTTCACGGCACCCGCGGCATCGAGAGCGAGGGCGAGAGGATCGGATGCCGTGGGCACGAGATGCGCGCGCGAGCGCGAGCCGTAGCGTGTCGGGACACCCGCACGGGCGACGAGGTCCTTGTCGGCAAGGGGGACGCCCCACAGGGAACCCCGCGCGGGTCGAGCGAGGTCCGCGGCCCGGCGGAGGGCGGCATCCGGGGTCACCTCTGCGAAGGCACCGAGATCGGCGAAGCGCTGGGCGCGATCGAGATAATGCCCCGCGATGTCTCGTGGCTCGAGCGTGCCGTGGCGGAGCGCCGCCACCTGCGCGACGAGCGGCAGGTCGTGCAGGCGCGTCATGCTCCGAGCCTACGGCGTGGATCGAGAGAGGCTGCCGAGCCGTGTCAGCTCGCGCGTTCCCACGCGGCCTCGGTGGCGTCCAGCTGGGCGAGCACCTCGCGAGGAGTCTGACCGAGGTGGTGGCGGAATGCCCGATGCAGGTGCGAGAGGTCGCTGAAGCCCCACTTGGCGGCCAGGTGCGTCAGGGTGACGCGTCCGCGTTCAGCGCGCAGATCGTCCGCGCAGGCGAGGACGCGCACGCGCATCACCGTCTGCCCGTACGTGAGCGGGGCGCTCTCGTACACCTGGTGGAGTTTGCGGACCGAGATGGCGAAGTGCCGCGCGATCGCGGCGGGGGAGGTGTCGACGAAGCGGATGTGGCGCTCGAGATGGTGCTCGATGCTCCGCCGCAACACCGCCTCGCCGCCGTCCTCGTCGGCGAGGGTCGTCGTCGGCGACGCAAGGCTCAGAGCCCTGGTCAGCGACGCGACGGCGATGCCCACGGCATCCGCTTCGCCCGCGCTCATGCGAGACGCCTGCATCCAGGAGGAGCGCACCGTGTCGGCGATGACCGCCCCCAGCCCGCCGGCGGCGGAGAACGTGCGTGCCGTGGCGTTCGCGCGCAGCCCGTCGGGGATGTCTCGCGCCGGCACGCGGAACGACACCGTGCGCCAGGGGTCGAGGTAGTCCAGGGAGAACGGTCGGGTGACGTCGACGATCGAGAAGGTTCCGGGGCCCGACATGCTGCGCCGGCCGTCCTGCGAGACGATGCAGCGCCCGTCGAGCATCAGGTTGACGAAGACGACCTCGTCGTCGACCCGGCGCACCTCGTCGGGGCCGTGGTGGATGACCTGGGAGCACGTGGCGATCTCGGCGCCGTTGACCTGGCCGAAGGGCTGACTCTCGACGTGACCCTCGAGTCCCGCGTGCGTCCAGTCGTCACGGGTGCCGCGCGCCGCTGGTCTGAGCGGGGTGAAGGCCGCGCACACCACCTCGCGCCAGTACGCGTACTGCTCAGACGGGCGCTTCTCGCGCGTGTCCCAGCGATGCATGTGCTTCTCCTCGACGGTGCACGGATGTCGACGGACTCAGCAGAGCAACGTCCTGTTTCCCGAGGCGACCTGCCGCATGTCAGCCCGGTAACGAACTGCTCACCGCGGCGGACCGTGCACGCTGGTCCTCGCCGGCGTGCACGGACGTCCAATCTGCCCCGATCACGGCGCTGCGACGCTACCTGGACCTTCACCCGAACGAACGAGGAGCACACCCGTGGCCATCGACTTCACCCTCTCCGACGAGCAGCTCGGTCTCCGCCTTCAGGCGCGCGAATTCGCTGACAACGTGCTGAGCCAGGTCCCCGACGTCATCGCGCCGATCCCCGATCCGCTCGACCGGTTCCGTGCCCTGAAGCCCTTCTATCAGCAGATGGTCGACGCCGGCTTCGTCAAGGGACTCATCCCCGCCGAGAACGGCGGACACCGCTTCAGCAACCTCCAGTTCGCCCTCGCCTGCGAGGAGCTCGCACGGGTCGAGATCAACACCCCGACCGCGATCCTCGGCACCGGGCTGGGGCTGTTCCCGATCATCACGGCAGGCACTCCTGAGCAGAAGGAACGCTTCCTCGCGCCTTTCACCGACGGCAGCCCGGCCCTCGGGGCGATCGCCTTCACCGAGGCCGCGGGAGGAGCGAACTTCGACCACCCGGACCCCAAGTACGGCGTGCAGACCTTCGCCGTCCGCGACGGCGACGAATGGGTCATCAACGGCCGCAAGGCCTACACCACCAACGCGTCGGGCTGGGACGACCAGGGCGCCGACATCATCAGCGTCGTGTGCCGCATCGACGAGACCAAGCCGCCGGCGGAATCCCTCGCGATCATCGTCGTCGAGAAGGGCACGCCCGGTGTGACCTTCTCGGGGATCATCGACACGATCGGTCACCTCGCCACGAACTCCCCGTATGTGGACTTCGTCGATGTGCGGGTACCGGTGGAAAACCTCATCGGCGTTCCGGGCGACGGGTTGAACCTCACCAAGGGTGCGTTCTCCTGGACGTGCTCGAGCATCGCCGCAGCCGCCGTGGGGAAAATGCGCCGAGCGTTCGAGATCGCCTACGAATTCGTGTCGACCGAGAAGCGATCGGGGAGTGTCCCGGTCATCGACCACCAGAACGCCGGCTACATGCTGGCCGACATCAAGACGCGCATCGAGGTGGGGCGCTACTTCGCGTGGAAGGCCGCCGACCACTTCGACAAGACCGGTGGACTCGACCGCGAGCTGTCGAACATGTCGAAGATCTACAACTCCGAGCTGGCCGTGCAGACCGTGTACGACGCGATGCGGCTCGTCGGCGTCGACTCGTACGGTGATCGCGCCCCGCTCGGCGACATCATGCAGGACGTGCTGTGCCTGCCCGTGTACGACGGCGGCAACATGGGCGTGCGGCGTCGCCACCTGCACGAGATGCTGCGCACCCCCGGATACGACCACTTGGCCGCGGCGGAGAATCGCCTGTCGGTCTGACCGAGCCGCCCTCGTGCGGGCCCGCGGCGATGGCGGGTTCGCACGAGGGTGTTCCGGTGTCGCGGCGCGGGGCCGCGATTCAGATCGAATACTCCGGCGCCATCAGGAGGGCGCGCGTGTCGTCGCCGCTCCGCCGCGAGCGCGCCTTCGCCGGGACCCCGACGAGCACGCTGTCCGCGGGGGCGTCCCGCGTGACCACCGCGTTCGCGCCGATCACGGAGCGCGCCCCGATCGTGATCGGGCCGAGCACCTTCGCCCCGGCTCCGACGGCGACTCCATCGTGAAGCGTGGGGTGGCGCTTGCCGCCCTCGCGCTGCCGACCGCCGAGGGTCACGCCGTGGTAGAGCATGACGTCGTCGCCGACCTCGGCCGTCTCACCGATGACGACGCCCATGCCGTGGTCGATGAAGAAGCGGCGTCCGATCGTGGCGCCGGGGTGGATCTCGATGCCGGTGAGCCAGCGCGTCGCCTGGGACAGGGCCCGCGCCGGGAAGCGCAGCCCCCGTCGCCACAGGCGGTTCGCGACGCGGTACGACCACACGGCGTGCAGCCCCGGGTAGAGCAGTGCGATCTCGAGCCCGCCTCGAGCCGCGGGATCGCGGAGCTTCGCCGAGGAGATGTCTTCGCGGATGCGGGAGAGAACCCCCACCGTCAGTCTTCGCGCAGGTGCTCGTAGAGGGCGGTCGAGAGGTAGCGCTCGCCGTACGACGGGATGATCACGACGATGTTCTTGCCGGCGGCCTCGGGACGGCGCGCGATCTCGAGCGCGGCCCAGATCGCCGCTCCCGACGACATGCCGACCAGGATGCCGTCCTTGGCCGCGGTCTCGCGGGCGACGCGGATCGCGTCGTCGAACTCGACGTCGATGACCTCGTCGAGGATGTCGCGGTCGAGGATCGCGGGGACGAAGTTGGGACCGATGCCCTGGATCTTGTGGGGCCCCGGGTGCCCCTTCGTGAGGATGGGGGAGTCGGCGGGCTCGACGGCGACGATCTTGACGCCGGGGACGCGCTCCTTCAGCACCTGGCCGACACCGGTGATCGTTCCGCCCGTGCCGATGCCGGCGACGAAGTAGTCGACCTTGCCGTCGGTGTCGCGCAGGATCTCTTCTGCGGTCGTCTTGCGGTGGATCGCCGGGTTCGCCTCGTTCTCGAACTGGCGCGCCCACACGGCGCCCGGAGTCTCGGCGACGATGCGCTTGGCCTCGTCGACCGCGTACGACATGCCCTTGGTGGGGTCGGTCAGAACCAGCTCCGCGCCGAACGCCTTGAGCAGGATCCGGCGCTCCTTCGACATCGAGGCGGGCATCGTGAGGATGACCTTGTAGCCGCGAGCGGCGCCGACCATCGCCAGGGCGATGCCGGTGTTGCCGCTCGTGGACTCGACGAGGGTGCCGCCCGGCTTCAGCTCGCCCGACGCTTCTGCGGCGTCGACGATCGCGATGCCCAGGCGATCCTTGACGCTGGAAGCCGGGTTGTAGAACTCCAGCTTCGCCAGGATCTGCGCCTCGGTCCCCTCCGCAACGCGGTTCAAGCGCACCAGCGGAGTGTCGCCGAACGCAGAGGTGATGTCGGAGTGGATGCCGGGCATGGGTCGCCTTTCGCCGTCGATGAGAACGCGATCATCCTAGGCGAGTCCTCCGACACGCAGGCGTGTGTGACGCCGGACGACTAGGCTCGGACCCCGTCATGCGTGAGACCGCACCACCCCCCGCCCCCACGGCCGTTCCCGTCGCCGACGTCGTCCGCGACCTCGAGGCCCGTTTCGCAGTCGCGGGCATCCCCGACCCGCGGGTCGACGCCGAGCTCCTCGTGGGGCACGTGCTGCACCTCTCGCGCGGGGGAGTGCAGGCCGCCGCGATCCGCGGAGACCGGATGCCACCCGCCGCCGCCGCCGAGCTGCTTCCGCTCGCCGATCGTCGCTGCGCCCGCGAACCCCTCCAGCACCTCACCGGCGTCGCCCCGTTCCGTTCGCTCGAGCTGGCCGTCGGTCCGGGCGTGTTCGTTCCGAGGCCCGAGACCGAGATGGTCGCGCAGCTGGCGATCAACGCGCTCGGAGCCGTGGCATCCGAGTCGCCGATCGCCGTCGATCTCGGAACCGGTAGCGGCGCGATCGCCCTGGCGATGGCCACCGAGGTTCCGCACGCGCGGGTGTTCGCCGCCGAGAACAGCGTCGACGCGTTCATCTGGACGAAAGAGAACGTCGCCCGGATCGGAGCGGAGAACGTCACCCTCGCCTTCGTCGACCTCGCCGAGGCGTTCCCCGAGCTCGACGGAACCGTGTCGGTCGTGGCATCCAACCCGCCGTACGTGCCCGACGACGCCATCCCCCGCGATCCGGAGGTGCGGCTGTACGACCCTCCGGCCGCGCTGTACGGCGGACCGGACGGGCTGGATGCCGTGCGCCACCTCTCGCGCGTCGGATTGCGGCTCGGCCACCCCGGGGCGACCCTCGTCATCGAACACGGCGAGTGGCAGGGCCCCGCGATCCGCGATCTCCTGACGGCGGACGGGTGGCGCGCTGCCGCGACGCACCCGGACCTGACCTCGCGCGACCGGGCGACGACGGCGGTGCACCCCTGACACGCGCCGTCGGGAGTGAAGAGCCTCCGACGCGCAAGTAGACTGGCGCGCGATATGTCACCTGTCTACGACTGCCGAGACGAGTCGCAGCTGCTCTCGGGTATGCGCCATGCACGCCAGGCGATCGGCCGCGGCGAACTCGTCGTGCTTCCCACCGACACCGTCTACGGCGTCGCCGCCGACGCGTTCAACGCCCGCGCCGTGGCCGGTCTCCTCGAGGCCAAGGGTCGCGGTCGCCAGCAGCCGCCGCCGGTCCTGGTCGCCGGCGTCGGCACCCTGCGGGCGCTCGTGGCCGAGATCCCTCCCGCCGTCGACGACCTCGTGCGCGAGTTCTGGCCGGGCGGGCTCACCATCGTGCTCCCCGCTCAGCCCTCCCTGTCATGGGACCTCGGCGACACCCACGGCACCGTCGCCGTACGCATGCCGGCTCACCACCTCACCCTCGAGCTCCTCGAAGAGACGGGCCCTCTCGCCGTCTCCAGCGCGAACCGCACCGGCATGGCTGCGGCCGTGAACATCGACGCCGCGCGCGACATGCTCGGCGACAGCGTCGCCGCCTACCTCGACTCCGGCCCGAGCGAGACGGGGATCGCGTCCACGATCGTCGATGCCACCACCCTCGTCGGCGGTGCCGAGCCTCGCGTGCGTGTCCTCAGAGAGGGCGCCGTCTCCCGCGAACGTCTGCGAGAGGTGCTCGGGGATCTTCTCGAGCCGGATCCCGACCCCGATGCTCCCGTGCCGACCCCCGCCGCGGCTTCTGCCGATGCGTCCAGCGTCGACGCGTCGAACGGCGAGCCCGCGCGTGCGGCGTCGGACACGGATGCCGAGGCGCCGGGTCCGTGACCCAGTACCTCCTCACCATCCTCTTCACGGCGGCGGTCACGCTCGCGCTGTCGTGGGTGGTGTGGAAGCTCGCCCTGCGCTTCAAGCTCTATCCCGGCATCCGGGATCGGGATGTCCACAAGACCCCGACGCCTCGCCTGGGTGGCGTCGCGATGTTCCTGGGCGTCGTCGCCGCCTTCGCCCTGTCGAGCCGTAACCCGTACTTCTCGATCTTCTGGGTCGACCCGGCCCCCGTTCTCTGGTTGCTCGGCGCTGTTCTGCTCATCGTGCTCGTCGGGGTCGCCGACGACCTGTGGGACCTGGACTGGATGATCAAGCTCGGCGCGCAGTTCGTCGCGGCCGGGATGATCGCGTGGTTCGGTCAGCTGCAGATCCTGTCGCTGCCGATCGGCGCCCTCACGGTGGGGTCGAGCTGGGTCAGCTTCCTTCTCACGGTCTTCGCGCTCGTCGTGGTGATGAACGCCGTCAACTTCATCGACGGGTTGAACGGTCTCGTGGCGGGCGTCTGCCTCATCGCGAACGGGGTCTTCTTCGCCTACTCGTACCTGCTCGTGCGGGACACCGGTGCCAGCACCTACTTCAACCTGGCCTCTTTCATCGCGGCGGTGCTGGTCGGCGCGTGTCTCGGCTTCCTCCCCATGAACTGGACGCCGGCGAAGCTGTTCATGGGCGACGCCGGCGCCCTGATGCTGGGACTGCTCATGGCCAGCTCGGCGATCGCCATCACCGGTCAGCTCGACCCGGCCGTCCTGGATCCCGAGAAGATCGGCCGTTCGCAGCTGCTGGGTGCGTTCATCCCGATCCTCCTGCCGGTGGTGATCGTCCTCCTTCCCCTGCTGGACTTCGGCCTCGCCGTCGCTCGCCGCCAGTGGGCGGGTCGATCGCCCTTCTCGCCGGATCGCAAGCACCTGCACCACCGCATGCTCGACATGGGGCACACCGACACCAGTGCGGTCCTCATCTTCTACTCCTGGACGGCCGTGGTGAGCCTGGCCTTCCTGCTCATGTACATCGGAACCCAGCAGAGCTGGCCCGGCGACTACCTGTTCGGCATCCTGTTCGGTGCGGTCGGCGTCATCGCCTGCGCGGTGCTGACCGTTCTTCCCTCCCCGCATCGCTGGCGACTCGCGCCGCGGCGTACGCGTCCCACCCCACCGGAGCCCCACTCATGACCAGCATCACTCCCGCCCGTCGCCCGTCCAGCACCCCGGTGCTGAGAACCGCCCTGGTCTGGGGAGGCATCGTCACCGTCGTCCTGCTCGTCGTCGGCGCGGTCGTCGGCTTCGCGGTCGGGGGAGCGGGAGGTCTCGGCAGCGCTCTGTCCGGAGTCGCGGTGAGCGCGGTCTTCCTCGCGGTGACCGCCGCGAGCATCCTCATCGCCAATCGGTGGTTCGGTGACCCGCTGTACGTCCCGATCTTCTTCGGCATCGTGCTCGGAGGCTGGCTGCTGAAGCTCGTGCTGTTCATCGTCGCCATCGTCGTGCTCCGGGAACAGGCGTGGGTGAGCCCGGTGATCTTCTACGTCGCGCTGGTGGTCAGCGTGGTGGCGTCCCTGGTCGTCGACGTCGTCGTGCTCCTGCGCATGCGCATCCCCAGCGTGAGCGACGTATCCCTGCCCACGGATCCCGACGAGGGCGACCGTCGGTCCTGACGACGACGCCCACCCGCCTATCGTCCCGTCGCCCGTCGTGCAAGCCGGATACCCCGGTGCCGAGAGGATCCGTCGCACGCGCCACATGGATC
The DNA here is from genome assembly GCF_029222405.1 of Microbacterium sp. Kw_RZR3. NCBI lineage: Bacteria > Bacillati > Actinomycetota > Actinomycetes > Micrococcales > Microbacteriaceae > Microbacterium > Microbacterium sp. Kw_RZR3. The sequence goes on from NZ_JARHXC010000063.1 coordinate 61,669, forward strand.
CGCTGGGAGTTTGATAGGGTGGGGTAAGTACCCGCCCGCACCAGGGTTATCCCTCCAGGTCTGCATTCTGGGTGCTCTCACCGACCATCGTCGCAACGGTTCACACCGATGCCCCGAAGCTGGAGCCAGCGCTGACTACTCAAGCTGCGACCCTGATCACGAACCTCGCGTCCGCGGGTGCGGAGTTCCACCCGCCGTCCATCGGCGAGTTCTTCCCCGACGCGGTGCTCTTCGAGGGCACGATCTTCGCGATCACCCGCATCAACCTGACGCAGATGCTGGCCACGCTCGTGCTCGTGCTGTTCCTGGTCATCGGAACCCGGCGCATGACGGTCGTCCCCGGCCGGTTCCAGAGCGTCGTCGAGATGGGCCTGGACTTCGTCCGCGTCAACATCGCCGAAGACATCCTCGGGCGCAAGGACGGCAAGCGCTTCCTGCCGATCCTGACCACCATCTTCTTCATGGTGTTGTTCATGAACATCACGGGTGTCATCCCCGGTCTGAACATCGCCGGCACGAGCGTCATCGCCGTGCCCATGCTGCTGGCGATCGTCGCCTACGTGACGTTCATCTACGCCGGTATCAAGAAGAGCCCCGGCGGCTTCTTCAAGAACGCTCTGCTGCCCTCCGGCGTCCCGTGGCCGCTCTACATCATCATCGTCCCGCTCGAGTTCCTCTCGACCTTCATCATCCGTCCCGTCACGCTGACGCTGCGACTCCTGATGAACATGGTCGTCGGCCACCTCATGCTGGTGCTGTTCTTCTCGGCCACGCAGTTCTTCGTGGTCGACCTCAGCGGCTGGTGGACGGCTCTCGGCGCGGGTTCCCTCGCCTTCGGCTTCGCCTTCACCCTGTTCGAAATCTTCGTCGCCTTCCTCCAGGCGTACGTCTTCGCGATCCTCACCGCGGTCTACATCCAGCTCGCGGTCGCAGAAGAGCACTGAGCGGCCCGGCGCACGCCGAGCCACCCAACCGAAAGGAAAAATCCGTGGACGCAACTACGGTTCTCGCCCAGGTCACCGGTAACGTCGCCACGATCGGCTACGGCCTCGCCGCGATCGGCCCCGCCATCGGCGTGGGTATCGTCGTCGGCAAGACGATCGAGGGTGTCGCCCGTCAGCCCGAGCTCGCGGGTCGCCTGCAGGTGCTGATGTTCATCGGTATCGCCTTCACCGAGGCGCTCGCCTTCATCGGCATCGCGACCGGCTTCATCTTCACCTGATCCGGCCGCTCTCGACTCACTGTAAGGAGACAGGATGCTGAACGCTCTTGTCACACTCGCCGCGGAGCCCGCGGGGGAAGCGCACAACCCGCTCATTCCCGCGGTCTACGACATCATCTGGTCGGCCGTGTGCTTCGTCGTCATCGTCTTCGTGGTGTGGCGCGTCGCTCTGCCGCGCATGGCGAAGCTGCTCGACGAGCGCAGTGCTGCCATCGAGGGCAACATCGCGAAGGCCGACGAGGCTCAGCGACAGGCCGAGGCCGCTCTCGAGCAGTACACCGCCCAGCTCGCCGAGGCGCGCCGTGAGGCCGGTGAGATCCGCGAGACCGCGACCCAGGACGGCCGCAAGATCGTCGCCGAGGCGAAGGAGACCGCCGCGGTCGAGGCCGCGCGCATCACCGCCGCCGCTCACAACCAGATCGAGGCCGAGCGCCAGACCGCTCTCGTCCAGCTGCGCTCCGAGGTCGGCACCCTTGCCGTCGACCTCGCGGGCAACGTGATCGGAGAGACCCTGTCGGACGACGCCCGTGCGAACGCCGTCGTCGACCGCTTCCTCGCCGAGCTCGAGGCATCCGAGACCCTTCGACAGGCTCAGGGACCGGTGAGTAACTGATGGGCAGCGCGACCACTCAGGCGCGGACCGCGACGGCGGAGGCCCTGGCTTCCACCTCGGGCGTCGATCTCGACGTCGCGCGCGAACTGTTCGCTGCCGTCGGCACCGTGAGCGGGTCGGCTCAGCTGAGCGGCGCGCTGTCCGACTCGTCGGTGCCGGCTCCCGCTCGCGCGGGACTGGTGTCGGCCGTCTTCGGCTCTTCCTACCGTCCCGCGACGGTGGCGCTGCTCAGCAGTGCCGCTCAGCAGCGCTGGTCCACCTCCGCCGAGTTCGTCGAGGGCATCGAGGAGCTCGCCGTTCGCGCCACCGCCGTGGCGGAGTCGGCCGACATCGAGCCCGAGCTGTTCTCGTTCTCGCGTACGGTCGCCGCCAACGGAGAGCTCGAGCTCGCACTGGGCGGGCGTCTCGGAGACGCCTCCGCAAAGGGCGCGCTCGTCACGAAGCTCCTCGACGGACGCGTCAGCGCCGGTACGACCCTGATCGTGTCGTCGCTCGTGCAGAACGCCCGCGGTCGTCGGGTGCGCGCACTCCTCCGCCGCGCGGAGAGCATCGTCGCCGAGCAGCGGACGCGCATCGTCGCGACCGTCTACGCGGCAGCGCCTCTGAGCGCCGAGCAGCAGACCCGTCTGCAGAACGCTCTCAGCGCTCGCTACGGTTCGGCGGTCACGCTGAACACCGTGATCGACCCGACGGTGGTCGGCGGTCTGCGCGTGCAGATCGCGGACGACGTCATCGACGCGAGCGTGTCCGCACGTCTCGCTGACCTCCGCCAGCGGATCGCAGGCTAAAGACTTTCCGCCCGAACGGGCGTGGATCTGGGGGCCTCGCAGCCCCACGAACGAAGGAAGACAATGGCAGATCTCTCTATCAGCCCCGACGTCATTCGTGACGCGCTGAAGGACTTCGTCACCGCCTACGAGCCCACCGGCGCTGCGGCGACCGAGGTCGGCGCCGTCGTCGACGCGGCCGACGGCATCGCTCACGTCGAGGGCCTTCCCGGCGTCATGGCCAACGAGCTTATCCGCTTCGCGGACGGCACGCTGGGCCTCGCGCAGAACCTCGACGAGAACGAGGTCGGTGTCGTCGTCCTCGGCGACTTCGCCGGCATCGAAGAGGGCCAGAGCGTCACCCGCACGGGCGAGGTCCTCTCGGTCGGCGTCGGCGAGGGCTACCTCGGCCGCGTCGTCGACCCGCTGGGCAACCCCATCGACGGTCTCGGCGAGATCGCGACGACGGGTCGCCGTGCCCTCGAGCTCCAGGCTCCCGGCGTCATGCAGCGCAAGAGCGTTCACGAGCCGCTCCAGACCGGTATCAAGGCCATCGACGCCATGATCCCCGTCGGTCGCGGACAGCGCCAGCTCATCATCGGCGACCGCCAGACCGGCAAGACGGCCATCGCGATCGACACGATCATCAACCAGAAGGCCAACTGGGAGTCGGGCGACGTCAACAAGCAGGTGCGCTGCATCTACGTCGCCATCGGCCAGAAGGGCTCGACCATCGCTTCGGTGAAGGGCGCGCTCGAGGATGCCGGCGCGATGGAGTACACCACCATCGTCGCGGCTCCCGCCTCCGACCCCGCCGGCTTCAAGTACCTCGCCCCCTACACCGGTTCGGCCATCGGCCAGCACTGGATGTACGAGGGCAAGCACGTCCTGATCATCTTCGACGACCTGTCGAAGCAGGCCGAGGCCTACCGCGCCGTTTCGCTTCTCCTCCGCCGCCCGCCGGGCCGCGAGGCGTACCCCGGCGACGTCTTCTACCTGCACTCGCGTCTGCTCGAGCGTTGCGCCAAGCTGTCCGACGAGCTCGGCGCCGGTTCGATGACGGGTCTGCCGATCATTGAGACCAAGGCCAACGACGTCTCGGCCTACATCCCCACCAACGTGATCTCGATCACCGACGGCCAGATCTTCCTGCAGTCCGACCTCTTCAACGCCAACCAGCGTCCCGCGGTCGACGTGGGTATCTCGGTCTCGCGTGTCGGTGGTGACGCCCAGGTGAAGTCGATCAAGAAGGTCTCGGGAACGCTCAAGCTCGAGCTCGCGCAGTACCGTTCGCTCGAGGCCTTCGCGATGTTCGCGAGCGACCTCGACGCGGCCTCGCGTCGTCAGCTCGCCCGCGGTGCGCGCCTGACCGAGCTGCTCAAGCAGCCGCAGTACTCGCCGTACCCCGTCGAGGAGCAGGTCGTCTCGATCTGGGCCGGTACCAACGGCAAGCTCGACAGCGTCGAGGTCTCGGACGTGCTCCGCTTCGAGCGCGAGCTGCTCGACTACCTGCGTCGCAACTCGACCGTGCTCGACACGCTGCGCGAGACCAACGTGCTCGACGACGACACGCTCGCCGAGCTGGAGAAGAAGGTCGACGCGTTCGCCCTCGAGTTCCAGCCCGGTGGCGACCAGAGCGTCGTCGGCGCCGAGAAGGTCGACGCGGCCGAGGCGGAAGACGTCAACCAGGAGCGGATCGTCAAGGGCCGTCGCTAAGAGCGGCGACACGAGAACGGAATCATGGGCGCACAACTGCGGGTCTACAAGCAGAAGATCAGTTCTGCTCAGACGACCAAGAAGATCACCAAGGCGATGGAGCTCATCGCGGCCTCGCGCATTCAGAAGGCGATGGCGCGTGTGCGCGCGGCATCCCCCTTCGCGCGTGCCGTGACGAGCGCCGTCTCCGCGGTGGCCACGTACTCGTCCGTCGACCACCCGCTGACGACCGAGCGCGAGAACATCCGCCGCTCGGCCGTGGTCATCTTCACGTCGGACCGCGGTCTTGCCGGCGCGTTCAACTCGCAGATCCTCCGCGAGGGTCTCGAGCTGGCCGAGCTGCTGCGGTCGCAGGGCAAAGAGGTCGTCTTCTACCTCGTCGGGCGCAAGGCCGTCGGATACTTCCAGTTCCGTCGCATGCCGAGCATCGAGCAGTGGGTCGGCGACACCGACACTCCGCAGTTCTCGACGGCGGAGGAGATCTCCGAGTCGGTCCTCAAGGCCTACCGCGCGGGCGGCGACAACGACGGCGTCGATGAGATCCACCTCGTCTACAACCGCTTCGTCAGCATGATGACGCAGTCGCCGGAGTCGGTCCGCCTTCTCCCGCTCGAGGTCATCGAGGCCGATGAGGCACCGGCGCAGTCCGAGATCTACCCGCTCTACGAGTTCGAGCCCGACGCCGAGACGGTTCTCGACGCGCTCCTGCCGGTCTACGTCCAGAGCCGCATCTTCAACGCTCTTCTGCAGTCTTCGGCCGCCAAGCACGCCGCGACGCAGAAGGCCATGAAGTCGGCCAGTGACAACGCCGACAAACTCATCACCGACTACACCCGCCTGCGCAACAACGCGCGTCAGGCGGAGATCACGCAGCAGATCGCCGAGATCGTCGGCGGCGCCGATGCCCTGGCATCCGGCAAGTAAGTTCCCAAGGAGAGAAGAAGCCATGAGCCTCACCGCCGAGAAGACCGACGCGGCCGTCGTCGGACGCGTCGCGCGCGTCACCGGCCCGGTCGTCGACATCGAGTTCCCGCATGACGCGATCCCCGACATCTACAACGCGCTGAAGACCACGATCACCATCGGTGACGAGTCGACCGAGATCACCCTCGAGGTCGCGCAGCACCTCGGCGACGACCTCGTCCGCGCCATCGCCCTCAAGCCGACCGACGGCATCGTCCGCGGCCAGGAGGTGCGCGACACCGGCGGCCCCATCTCGGTGCCCGTCGGCGACGTCACCAAGGGCAAGGTCTTCGACGTGACGGGTGAGGTGCTCAACGCCGCTCCCGGCGAGACCATCGAGGTCACCGAGCGCTGGGGCATCCACCGCAAGGCGCCGAGCTTCGACCAGCTCGAGTCCAAGACCGAGATGTTCGAGACCGGCATCAAGTCGATCGACCTCCTCACCCCGTATGTGCAGGGTGGAAAGATCGGCCTCTTCGGTGGTGCCGGTGTCGGTAAGACCGTCCTCATCCAGGAGATGATCCAGCGCGTCGCGCAGGACCACGGTGGTGTCTCGGTGTTCGCCGGTGTCGGCGAGCGCACCCGTGAGGGCAACGACCTCATCGGCGAGATGGAAGAGGCGGGTGTCTTCGACAAGACCGCCCTCGTGTTCGGCCAGATGGACGAGCCGCCGGGGACGCGTCTGCGCGTCGCACTCTCGGCCCTGACGATGGCGGAGTACTTCCGTGACGTTCAGAAGCAGGACGTGCTGCTGTTCATCGACAACATCTTCCGCTTCACGCAGGCGGGTTCCGAGGTGTCGACGCTGCTCGGCCGCATGCCTTCCGCGGTGGGTTACCAGCCGAACCTCGCCGACGAGATGGGTGTGCTCCAGGAGCGCATCACCTCGACGCGCGGTCACTCGATCACCTCGCTCCAGGCGATCTACGTCCCGGCCGACGACTACACCGACCCGGCTCCCGCGACCACCTTCGCGCACCTCGACGCCACCACCGAGCTCTCGCGTGAGATCGCGTCGAAGGGTCTGTACCCGGCCATCGACCCGCTGACGTCGACGAGCCGCATCCTCGACCCGCGCTACATCGGTGCCGACCACTACCGCGTGGCGACCGCCGTGAAGCAGATCCTTCAGAAGAACAAGGAACTGCAGGAGATCATCGCGATCCTCGGTGTCGACGAGCTCTCCGAGGAAGACAAGATCGTCGTGTCGCGTGCACGTCGCATCCAGCAGTTCCTTTCTCAGAACACCTACATGGCGAAGAAGTTCACCGGTGTCGAGGGCTCCACGGTCCCGATCAAGGAGACCATCGAGTCGTTCGACGCGATCGTCAAGGGCGACTTCGACCACGTGGCCGAGCAGGCGTTCTTCAACGTCGGTGGCATCTCCGACGTCGAAGCCAAGTGGGCGCAGATCCAGAAGGAGAACGGCTGACATGTCGTTGCGCGTGAGCCTGGTGTCGGCCGACGCCGAGGTGTGGACGGGAGAGGCCTCGCTCGTCGTGGCCAAGACCGTCGAGGGTGAGATCGGCTTCATGCAGGGGCATGAGCCGGTGCTCGCGATCCTCGCCCAGGGCGAGGTGCGCATCACCCGCACCGACGGCTCGAAGATCCTCGCCAACGCTGAGGACGGCTTCCTGTCGATGGCGAACGACGAGCTCACGATCGTGGCCGGAAACGCTGCGCTCGTCTCCTGACGCCTGATTCCTCA
>NZ_JARHXC010000064.1:0-3234 GCF_029222405.1 Microbacterium sp. Kw_RZR3
CAGGCCCTGGCTTCAGATCTCCGAATGCGGACCGGGGAGCGTCTTGTTGACCCCGGTGACCGGCTGGTTCTCGTCGAACGAGGCGATCGGGCGCCGGAAGCCGCGTGTGAGGATCAGGAGGTAGACCACGCCGATGCCGGTCCAGATCAGACCGCCGATGAGCGCGTGCGCGTCGAGATTCACCCACAGCAGGGCCGTCAGCAGAAGACCGATACCGGGCATCACGATGTAGCGGATGACGTCGCCCGGCGTCTTGTGGAGACCCTTGCGGATGGCGAACCACGCGATGACCGAGATGTTCACGAACGAGAACGCGACCAGGGCGCCGTAGTTGATGTACGCCGCGATCTGCTCGAGGGTAAACGCGATCGCCAGCAGGCTCACGACGCCCACGATGACGATCGAGACCGTCGGGGTGTGCGTCTTGGGGTTGATGAACCCGAAGATCCGGCGGGGGAGCACGTTGTTGCGGCCCATCACCATGAGCATGCGCGAGACCGACGCGTGCGAGGCCAGCCACGACGCGAGCGTCGCGGCGAACCCGGCCGCGGTGAGCACGGCCTGCAGCACGGGTCCACCGACCTGCACGCCGATCTCGGGCAGGGTGCTGTCCTCGATCGCCTCCTGCGGGAAGGCCGTCGAGTCGGGGAAGCGCAGCTGGGTGAAGTACGCCGCGACGAGGAAGATGACGCCGCCCGCGATGAGCGTGAGCAGGATCGCGCGGGGCATGATCTTCGGGGTCTTCGCTTCCTCCGAGTACATGGACACCGCGTCGAAGCCGATGAACGAGAAGCACACGACGGTCGCTCCGGCCAGGACCGCGCCGAACTGCACCTCGCTGTGTGCGAAGGGAGCGAGCGACACCGCGGTACCGGCTCCCGCGCCGCCGACGAGCTGCACGAACACCATGACCACGAAGACCGTCATCACGAGGATCGAGAACACGAGCAGGATCATGTTGACGTTCGAGGTGCCGCGCATCGTCAGGTAGATGACCCCGGTCACGCCGGCGGTGAACACGACGACCCAGATCCAGCCGGGGACGTCGGGGAACAGCGCCTCCATGTAGCTGCGCAGGATGAGCGCGTTCACCATCGGCAGGAGCATGTAGTCGATGAGCGCGGTCCAGCCGACGACGAAGCCGACGCCGGGGTGGATCGACTCGCGCGCGTAGGTGTACGCGGAGCCGGCGCTGGGGATGACGCGGACCATCTTCCCGTAGCTGATCGCGGTGAACACGAGCACGACGAGCGCCACTGCGTACGCGGCGGGGACGACGTTGTTCGTCTTCTCGGCGACGAGACCGAAGGTGTCGAAGACGACGGTCGGGGTCATGTAGCCCAGGCCCAGGCCGACGATCGACCAGAGACCGAGGGTGCGGGCGAGCTTCGCGCCCGAGTTCGCGGGTGCCGTCGCGGCACCGAGGTTGTCGTTCGTGGCTCCTCCAAGAGGGTGCGGGTCACGACGCGGTCGTGACCGGAGATGGTGTCGGGTACAGCATCGGGAGCACCGCTCGGGGTGGGAGCGGGGGTGTCGGCGAGGGTGGTGCCGGGGAAGCGTGGGTCGGTGTCGTGATCGGGTGCGGCGGGGTGCGGCCGCGGGAGCGGGTGGGATGCCGACAGGGGTGGCGTCGGCATCCCGATCGGGGTCAGAGGCGGTTCGACGCCTCGGTGAGGACCGAGCGGAGGATCTGCTCGATCTCGGTGAACTCGGCGGGGCCGAGGGTCAGGGGAGGGGCGAGCTGGATGACCGGGTCGCCCCGGTCGTCGGCGCGGCAGTACAGGCCCGCGTCGAACAGGGCCTTCGACAGGAAGCCGCGCAGCAGTCGCTCGGACTCGTCGTCGTCGAAGGTCTCCTTCGTCGCCTTGTCCTTGACGAGCTCGATGCCGAAGAAGTACCCGTCGCCGCGCACGTCGCCGACGATCGGGAGGTCGAGGAGCTTCTCGAGCGTCGAGCGGAAGACGGGGGAGTTCGTGCGGACGTTCTCGAGCAGCCCCTCCTCCTCGAACACGTCGAGGTTCTCGAGCGCGACCGCGGCCGAGACGGGGTGTCCGCCGAAGGTGTAGCCGTGCGGGAACGAAGCGTCGCCGTGGGCGAACGGCTCGTAGATCCGGTCGCTGATGATCGTGCCGCCGAGCGGCGAGTACCCGCTCGTGACCGCCTTGGCGAACGTGATCATGTCGGGCTGGTAGTCGTATGCCGAGGCGCCGAAGTAGTGACCCAGGCGACCGAAGGCGCAGATGACCTCGTCGGAGACGAGCAGCACGTCGTATCTGTCGCAGATCTCGCGCACGCGCTGGAAGTAGCCGGCCGGGGCGGGGAAGCAACCACCCGCGTTCTGCACGGGCTCCAAGAACACCGCGGCGACCGTCTCGGGGCCTTCGAACTGGATCATCTGCTCGATGCGGTCCGCGGCCCACAGGCCGAACTCCTCGGGCGTGCCGCCGCCGAAACCGGACTCCTCGGCGCGGTAGTAGTTCGTGTTCGGCACGCGGAAGCCGCCCGGCGTCACCGGCTCGAACATGTGCTTCATCACCGGCAGCCCGGTGATCGCCAGCGCACCCTGCGTCGTGCCGTGGTAAGCGATCGCCCGCGAGATGACCTTGTGCTTGGTGGGCTTGCCCTGCGTCTTCCAGTACTGCTTGGCGAGCTTGAACGCGGTCTCGACCGCCTCACCGCCGCCGGTGGAGAAGAACACGTGGTTGAGGTCGCCGGGGGCAAGGTTCGCGAGACGCTCGGCCAGCTCGATCGCGGCGGGGTGCGCGTACGACCAGAGCGGGAAGAACGCGAGCTCCTCGGCCTGCTTCGCCGCCGCCTGCGCGATGCGGCGGCGTCCGTGCCCGGCGTTGACGACGAACAGGCCCGCGAGCCCGTCGATGTAGCGCTTGCCGGTGGAGTCGAAGATGTGGTGACCCTCGCCCTTGACGATGATCGGCACGCCGGGCCCGTCGGTCATCACCGACTGACGGGAGAAGTGCATCCAGAGGTGGTCGCGGGCCTTCGCCTGGAGGGCCGCGTCGTGGTCGGTGTCGAGCAGGGTCATCGTGTCCCCCAGTTGTAGAGCTGTCGGTGGAGCTTGAGATAGACGAACGTCTCGGTCGAGACGACGTCGGGGAGGGCGCGGACGCGATCGTTGAGCAGGTCGATGAGGTCGTCGTCGCTCTCGCAGACGACCTCGACGAGCAGGTCGAACGACCCCGCGGTGGAGACCACGTAGGTCACGCCCGGGAGTTC
>NZ_JARHXC010000065.1:0-1431 GCF_029222405.1 Microbacterium sp. Kw_RZR3
CAGGGGCGGGCGTCGGACCGCACGCGGCGTTGCTGGCCTCGGCGCGGGCGAGGGCGGCGGCGAGAGCGGGGGTCATACGTCGTCTCCTTCGGACTTCTGGCGCGGAAGGGGTCTCGCGGCGGCGAGTGTCCAAGAAACGCCGTTTGCGGCCCCCTCGATACGGCGTGTCTTGGACACTCGATCCTGGCGCCGACCACGCGGGGCCCTCATGCCGCACTCCCGTCTGCGTCGTTACCGGATGCCACGGCCTCGGGCTCCACCGACGGCACGCCCGCGAAGTCCGCCTCGCGGATCCGCGCGTGCACGCCCGAGACGATGTCGACGACCTGCGAGATGTCGAAGTCGGTTGCCGCGCTGAGGTAGGCGTAGGCGAGGTGCTCGTCCATTCCCCACCGCCCGTTCAGCAGGGAGAGCGAGGCACGCACGCACGCGCGCATCGCCTCGTCGAGGTCGACGTGCATCCCGGTGGGCACGAGGTACTCGGGCGTCCGGACCAGCGGACCCGTGACCTCGCCGAACGCCGCGCGAGCGGCATCCGCGGGGATCACCTCGAAGCGGAGCGTGGCGCGCAGCGAGGCCTCGAGAGCGGTGAGCGCCACCTCGCCGTCGCCCTGCGCGAAGTGCGGATCGCCGACGTACGCGAGCGCGCCCTCGACCTGGACGGGGAGGAACAGGGTGGTGCCCTCGACGAGCAGGTTGATGTCGATGTTGCCGCCGTGGGTTCCCGGGGGCACCGAGTGCGGCCGTTCGTGGCCCGTGACCGCGACACCCATCGTGCCGAGGAACGGCGCGAGAGGAAACGCCACGACCGGGTCACCGCCCTCGACGATCGGAAGGGTTCCGTGCAGGATGCCAGCCCGCTCGGCGACCGCGGCGAACACGCTGACGTTGTGCTCGCCGCGCGGCAGCTCGCCCACGAGCGCCCCCTTGCCGTGGCGGTTCGAGATCACGCCGTACGGAACCCGCGGCACGAGGGTCTCGACCGTGATCTTGAGCAGGTCGCCCGGGTGAGCTCCGGCCACGTGCACCGGACCGACGACCACGTGGGGTCCGTCGGCGACGGGGTCACGGAGAACGGATGCCGCGATCTCGACCGCATCGTCGAGCACCTGCTCACGCGGCACGCCGTGGGCCGCGAAGTACGCGCCAGGGTCTTTGCCCTGATCGTCGAGGATTCCCTCGTGGCTGACGGTGTCGAAGGTCACGGTCTCGCCGGAAGCAATCTCGAGCACGGCGGCGTCGGTGGCGCAGGGAAGGCGACCCCAGAGGACGGTGGTCGGGGTCGCGGCGAGGTAGTGGTCGCCGGGGATCGGACCGGTGTGGGGCTGCAGGATCGGAAGGGACGCGGGGCGGCCAGGGTGGCTGAACTCGTCGAAGCCACCCCCCGAGCCGGTGCGACCGGTCCCTTCGACAGGCTCAGGGACCTCGGGT
>NZ_JARHXC010000066.1:0-3527 GCF_029222405.1 Microbacterium sp. Kw_RZR3
CAGGTCCCTGAGCCTGTCGAAGGGACCGGGACTCGTGATCGGTCGAGGTGCTCACAGGTGCGGCACCCCCTCGGAGGCGGTGTAGTACACCGCGTGACGGTAGTTCTTTCCCGCCGGCGACTCGAAGAACGCGCCCTTCGCTCCCGGATCGCTCGTCGTCACGGCATCCGAAGGCACGACCCACACCGAGACGCCCTCGCCCCGACGGGTGTAGAGGTCGCGCGCGTTGCGCACGGCGAGCTCGGCGTCGGGGGCGTGCAGCGAGCCGACGTGCACGTGGCTCAGACCGCGGTTCGCGCGCACGAACACCTCCCACAGGGGCCAGGTCTCGGCGGGGCTGCCGCCGGGGGTGGCCATCAGGCAGCGGCCGTCTCTGTGCGGGCGGCGCTCTTCTTCGCGGCATAGGCCGCAGCGGCCTCCCGCACCCAGGCGCCCTCTTCGTGCGCGTCGCGACGGTGCTGACGCCGCATCGTGTTGAGCGGTCCACGCCCGGCGAGCACCTCGTGGAACTCGCTCCAGTCGATCTCGCCCATGTCGTACTGACCCGTCTCCTCGTTGAAGCGCAGGTCGGGGTCGGGCAGCGTCACGCCGAGCACAGCGGCCTGCGGCACGAGCATCGAGACGAAGCGCTGGCGGAGCACGTCGTTGCTGAAGCGCTTGATGTTCCACGCCGTCGACTGCGCCGAGTTGGGCGAGTCGTCATCCGGGGGCCCGAACATCATCAAGCTCGGCCAGTACCAGCGGTTCACGGCATCCTGAGCCATCTCGCGCTGCGCGTCGGTTCCCTGCATGAGGGTGAGCAGGATCTCGAACCCCTGGCGCTGGTGGAACGACTCCTCTTTGCAGATGCGCACCATCGCGCGACCGTAGGGCCCGTATGAGGCGCGGCACAGCGGCACCTGGTTGCAGATCGCGGCACCGTCGACGAGCCAGCCGATCGCGCCCATGTCGGCCCAGGTCGGGGTGGGGTAGTTGAAGATCGACGAGTAGCGGGCCTTGCCGTCGACGAGCTGCTGCGTCATCTCGTCGCGCGTGATGCCGAGGGTCTGCGCGGCGGAGTAGAGGTAGAGGCCGTGCCCTGCTTCGTCCTGCACCTTCGCGAGCAGGATCGACTTGCGCTTGAGGCTCGGCGCGCGCGTGATCCACGCCCCCTCCGGCTGCATGCCGATGATCTCGGAGTGCGCGTGCTGGGAGATCTGGCGGATCAGGGTGCGGCGGTAGCCGTCCGGCATCCAGTCGCGCGGTTCGATGCGGCCGTCGGCCTCGATGAGCGCGTCGAACATCGCCTCGCCATCCAGGGCATCCGGGGTGGGTGCGGTCATGGTCATCGTCGACTCCTTTACAGACCGATCGTTCAGTAAAACTGTACCCGAGGGCGCGGGGTGCCGCAACGGTGCTGCGGATTCCCGCGCGGACGGGTGAAGTGGGGGCATGGCAGACACCGCGATCTTCGACGTCGACGGCACCCTCGTCGACACGAACTACCAGCACGCCCTCGCGTGGTACCGCGCGTTCCTGCGCTTCGACATCGTTCTGCCCATCTGGCGCATCCATCGCTCGATCGGGATGGGCGGAGATCAGCTCGTCCCCTCCCTCACGAGCGACGAGGTCGAGGAGCGCCACGGCGACGCCCTGCGCGAGGCGTGGACCGAGGAGTTCGAGCCGATGATCGACGAGGTGCAGCCGTTCGACGGGGCGCACGACCTTCTCGCCGAGGTGAAGCGGCGAGGCTTCCAGGTCGTGCTCGCCAGCTCCGGCAAGAGCGAGCACGTCGAGCACTTCCTCGACCTCGTCGATGCGCGCGGTCTCGCCGACGCATGGACCTCGTCCGACGACGTCGAGGCCAGCAAACCCGCGCCCGACCTCGTGCAGACAGCGCTGGAGAGGGTGCCCGGATCGAGCGGCGTGATGATCGGTGATTCCCCGTGGGATGCCATCGCCGCAGCGCGCGCGGACATCCCCACCGTCGCGGTGCGCACCGGCGGGTTCTCGCCCGAGGAACTGCGGGATGCAGGGGCCGCGGACGTGTTCGACAGCCTCCGCGACCTGATCGACGGCCTCGACGACACTCCCCTCGCGCGCCCGGCCTGACCGCGGCCGCCGCCAGCCCCGCTGACTTGCGCCATACGCACGCCGGGAGAGGTCATGCGTGAGCATGAGGAGCGTCAGCGCAGGTCGTATACGCGCTTGTACTTGCCCTCGCTGCGCGGGAGCGCGCCGGGCTCCTCGACACGGACGTCGACGCTCGTCCCGATGTGCACTTTGATGCGCTGCTGCAGCACGACGCCCGCCGCCTCGCACACCTCTCGTTCCAGGGCGGGGTGCCTCTCGATGCGGACGGTCATGGCATCCATTCGTCCCTCGCGACGCAGCTCGAGGACGAAGTGCGGGGTGAGGGTCTCGATACCGAGCACGATCTCCTCGATCTGCGTCGGGAAGAGGTTCACGCCGCGAAGGATGATCATGTCATCGTTGCGGCCGGTGATCTTCTCGATGCGCCGCATCGACGGGAATGCCGTGCCGGGCTGCAGCCGGGTGAGGTCGCGGGTGCGGTAGCGGATCACCGGGAACGCCTCCTTCGTCAGGGAGGTGAAGACCAGTTCTCCGAGTTCGCCGTCCGCGACAGGGGCGCCGGTCTCGCCGTCGATCGTCTCGGGGAGGAAGTGGTCCTCCCAGATGTGCGGACCGTCCTTGGTGAGGGCGCTCTCGGATGCCACGCCCGGACCCATCACCTCGCTCAGGCCGTAGATGTCGACGGCGACGATGTCGAGGCGGCGCTCGATCTCGCGGCGCATCTCGTTGGTCCACGGCTCGGCTCCCAGCACGGCGACCTTCAGCGACGTCGCCCGCGGATCGACGCCGGCGGCTTCGAGCGCGTCGGCGATTGTGAGGAGGTAGCTCGGCGTGCAGAGGATGGCATCCGGCGCGAAGTCCTGGATGAGCTGCGCCTGCCGCGCGGTCTGCCCGCCCGACAGGGGAATGACCGTCGCGCCGAGGCGCTCAATGCCGGCGTGGGCGCCGAGGCCGCCGGTGAACAGGCCGTAGCCGTACGCGTTGTGCACGCGGTCCCCCGCGCGGATGCCGGCTGCGCTCAGCGAGCGGGCGACGAGGTCGGCCCACCGGTCGAGGTCTCCGGCGGTGTATCCCACGACGGTGGGACGACCGGTGGTCCCGGAGGAAGCGTGGATGCGGCGGACGTCGGGCATCGGGACGGCGAACATGCCGAAGGGGTAGGTCTCGCGCAGGTCGGCTTTCGTCGTGAAGGGCAGCAGCCGGATGTCGTCGAGGCTGCGGATGTCGTCAGGCCCAACACCGGCCTCGTCGAACTTCTGCCGGTAGAGCGCGACGTTCTCGTACGCGTGCCGGACCGTCCACCGCAGCCGCTCGAGCTGCAGCGCACGCAGGCTCTCGAGCGGGATGCCGGTCGGATCGACGGATGCCAGGAAGTCGGGGCGCGAGGAAACGGTCATGGTCATCGAGACACCTCCGTGGTGGGGAGCGCGGCGTTGCGCTCGGGATCGGGGTCG
>NZ_JARHXC010000067.1:0-2490 GCF_029222405.1 Microbacterium sp. Kw_RZR3
CAGTCAAGTGCGCTACCAAGCTGCGCCACATCCCGTCGCCCGCGAGCGGGCAACTCCCCTATATTAGCCGCTCCGCGACCGTGCCGCGAACCGGCCGCAGCCCGGGCGTGTGCGCATGCCCGCGAAGTGTGAAGCCAACCGCACCCCGGCGTGTGGGCAGAGCCCGGCGATGCAGGAACAAGCCGCCTCGGGCGGTGCGCGCGGGGCCGACCCGCTCCCAGAGGCCGAGCGCCCGGCAATCCCTTGCCGGTGTCGGACCCCCTCGCTACGGTCGCCGCATGAGCATCGAGATCCTCCCCGCGACCGGTGACCGCTTCGACGACGCCGAGGTCGCTCTCGACAGCGGCGACGGCCCGGAATGCCAGTGCCAGTGGTGGCTCCTCCCCAACGGCCCGTGGAAAGAGGCATCCGTCGCCGAACGCACCGAGCTCTTCCGCGCCGAATTCAGCGACGGCCGCCCGCCCGGACTCATCGCATATGTCGACGGCGAACCCGCTGGTTGGGTGCGGGTAGGACCCCGCACCGCCCAACCGCGCCTCGCCCGAACCCGCGACGTCACGGCCTCGACCACGGAGCCGCTCGACGCCGACGATGTGTGGGCCGTCTCGTGCTTCGTCGTCCGCACAGAACACCGCGGCAGGGGTCTCACCGGCCAGCTCCTGGATGCCGCCGTCTCCGCCGCCCGCGACGGCGGGGCGCGCGTCGTCGAGGGGTACCCGCTCGATCCGAACGCCGCGAAGCGGTCGTCGAACCAGCTCTTCCGCGGCACCGTCTCGGTCTTCGAGGCCGCCGGCTTCGACGTCGTCGATCGCCCCAAACCCGACCGCGCCCTCGTCGCGCTCACGCTGCACGACTGAGCGCCCGTCCTACGATGGAGGTTCGCCGACGAAGGACCTGACATGACGGATGCCACGCCCACCGCGCGCGTCGACGCCTGGCTGTGGGCGGTCCGGGTCTACAAGACGCGCTCCGCGGCCACCACCGCGTGCCGCGCCGGTCACGTCCGCGTCAACGGCGAACGCGCGAAGGCCGCGCAGCCGGTTCGGCCCGGCGACGAGCTCCGCGTGCGGATCCAAGGGTTCGACCGCATCCTCGTCGTCAAGAAGACGATCTCGAAGCGGGTCGGGGCCGCCCTCGTCGCCGAGGCCCTCGACGACCGCACTCCCCCACCCCCACCGCGCGAGAGCATGCCGTTCGTCCCCGTCCGTGACCGCGGCGCGGGCCGCCCGACCAAGCGCGATCGCCGCGACATCGAGAAGCTGCGCGGCCGAGACCTCGACTGAGCAGCGACTCGACCGGTGGCTTCGACAAGCTCAGCCACCTCACCAGGTCCCCGATCCCATGCACGGGACCGAAACCCCCACCTCAGCCACCCCAGGTCCCTGAGCCCGTCGAAGGGACCGAGACCCCCACGTCGCCAGGCGGCTCCGACGAGCCCAGCCACCCCGGTTCCGTCGCGCTTCAGCCCAGCTGATCCAGCAACCACCGCGTCCCGCGCACCGACGCCCCCAGCGCCTCCACGCGTTCCGCCAATCCGCGGTCGCTCGTCACCACGATCACCGGGTCCCACGACCCGACGAGCTTCGATGTCACGCGCACGATCTCGTCATCGCCCGACCCGCTGGCCCGCCACACCGCGACCAGTTCGTGGTCGACGTCCGTCGCACGCGCCTCGCCCTCCAGCACCGCCGCAACGAACGGGAACCAGCGCGTGGCGGAAAGGCCGAGGGACTCGGCATCCATTCCCTCGGACGCGAGCGCCGAGAGGCGGGTGAGCAGTCGCCCGGCCGCGCCGGCGCGGT
This sequence comes from Microbacterium sp. Kw_RZR3, assembly GCF_029222405.1. Lineage (NCBI taxonomy): Bacteria > Bacillati > Actinomycetota > Actinomycetes > Micrococcales > Microbacteriaceae > Microbacterium > Microbacterium sp. Kw_RZR3. The sequence goes on from NZ_JARHXC010000067.1 coordinate 1,803, forward strand.
CTTTCCACCAGCCGTCGGGTACCGAGCCCATGACGTTCGCGACATCGACCACCACCGCGGGACGCACCGACAGCGCGGAGCGAAGGGCCGGCCACGCCGCGGCGAAGCCCGGGTGGAGGGGCCGAGACTCGACCTCGTCGACCGGCACCCACTCGAGCGCCACGCTCTCGGGATCGCTGATGACGGGCTCGAAGGGCGCGGTGACGTCGGCGACGAGGGTCGTGTACGTCCAGATACCGAGGTCGAGCACGCTCTCGAAACGGGCCTGCACGGCGTCCTCGGGGACGCCGGCCTCTTCGCCCGACTCGCGCAGGGCGCCGTCGCGCGCCGACTCGTTCTCGTGGCGCGCCCCGCCGGGGAGAGCCCAGGTGTCGCCGAAGTGACTCCACGACACGCGGTGCTGCAGCAGCACGCCCCGCTCGGCGTCGAGGGCCAGCAGTCCGGCGGCACCGAAACGCCCCCAGTACTTCTCGCCCGTCGGCGCGACGACCCACGCATCCCCGGGGTCGCGGGGACCGTGCGGGCGCCGCGGTTCGCCGGCGGCAGGGGGCTCGATCGTCATCCCGTCCAGCCTGGCACACCTCGGCGCGCCCGGGTCAGCCGGACGACTCATGGCGCCGCATTCCCGCGCCGAGCCACCCCCGAGCCGTCACGCGGATCCGGATGCCGACACGCCGACCCCACGGCA
>NZ_JARHXC010000068.1:0-9421 GCF_029222405.1 Microbacterium sp. Kw_RZR3
CATCCGGAACCAGGATGCCACCTCCCCCGGCGAGCATGTCGCGCGGGCCGTAGCGGATGTCGTAGGCCACCACGGGGGTACCGTGCGCGAGGGCTTCGGCGAGGGCGAGCCCCTGCCCCTCGAAAGCCGAGGTGGTGAGGTACACGGCCGCGCCGTCGAGGACGGCACCGGGGTCGTTCGTGAGCCCGGGCAGCGAGATACTTCCCGCCAGGCCGAGCTCGGCGACCAGAGCTTCGAGCGCCTCTCGCTGGGCGCCGGCTCCCCACAGCTCCAGCCGCGCCGTGGGGACCTCTGCGACGACCCGGGCGAACGCACGGACGGCCGCGGGAAGACGTTTGCCGGGAGCGAGGCGCCCGAGCACCACGACACGACCGGCGTCGCGGTCCGCCGCGGGGACGACCCTCTCCGGCGCGCGGACGGCGTGCGGCGCGACGAGGTCGTTCGCCGCGGTCCCGAAACGTTCGCGCACGTCGTCCCGCTGCTGCGCGGTGGGCCACAGCACCGCGTCGAAGCGCGGAGCGATCTCGAACCATCGCGTCCAGAGCGCGTTGAGGTCGGAGTCAGCACGGTAAGGGGCTTCGAGGTGGATCGTGTGGACGGTGTGCACGATCCGGACGTCATCGTCTCCCCACCCGACGATCAGTTCCCCGAGCTGCCGCGACTCGCAGATGACGACGACGGGACGCGGATTCTCCGCGCGGAGCTGTCCGGTGAGGTGCGCGAGCCACGCGCGGTAGAGCGCACCGAACCCGGCGACGACGCCGACAGGCTCGCCCGCGGCATCCCGGATCACGATCGGCGCCGTCGTCAGGTGCCAATCGGGGTCGATGACGTTGGGCAGGGAGACGGCGCCGCCCGCGACGTCGCGGTACTCCAGGGTTGGATCGGCTTCGCCGGGCATGGCCGCCCCTCGCAGCCACTCCGCGGCCCCTCCCTCGACGTCCACCGCTTCATCGAAGAGATTACGGAAGACCTCGGATGCCGCCGCCGCCCCGCGCTCCACGAACGTCGCGCGGTGCTGGGCATGGGCGTCGGGCGTTCCCGGATCGACCGTGAGAAGTAGCGGTTGAGTGTCGGCATCCGCCATCTGACGCGCTCTGGCGAGCGTCGAGATCGTGTACCCACCATCGAGGTCGGGGATGAGCCTGCTCGACAGGATCAGGTACCAGGCGTCGGGGAACGGCATCACGCCTCCATCCTCCCCTGGCATCCCGGTACCCGCGTACCCACGCTTGGGGCGTGTTCGTCCGTTCGGGGCGCGCCATTCCCCGCCCCGACCGCCGATTCGCGCCCCAAACCGGGCACCACGACCAACGCTCGCAGCAAAAACGCCGCCGCCCGGAGGACGACGGCGTCTTGCCGCGCGAGTGGCCGAGGGCTCACTCCCACTCGATGGTCCCCGGCGGCTTCGACGTCACGTCGAGCACCACGCGGTTGACGTCCTTCACCTCGTTGGTGATGCGGTTCGAGATCTTGGACAGCACATCGTAGGGCAGGCGGGTCCAGTCAGCGGTCATGGCGTCCTCGGACGACACCGGACGCAGCACGATGGGGTGCCCGTAGGTGCGACCGTCGCCCTGCACGCCCACCGAGCGCACATCGGCGAGGAGCACGACCGGGCACTGCCAGATCTCGTCGTCGAGGCCGGCCTTGGTCAGCTCGGCGCGGGCGATGGCGTCGGCCGCACGCAGGATCTCGAGACGGTCAGCGGTGACCTCGCCCACGATGCGGATGCCAAGACCGGGCCCCGGAAAGGGCTGGCGGCCGACGATCGCCTCGGGCAGACCCAGCTCACGACCGATCGCGCGGACCTCGTCTTTGAAGAGGGTGCGCAGCGGTTCGACGAGCTCGAACTGCAGATCCTCGGGGAGCCCGCCCACGTTGTGGTGGCTCTTGATGTTGGCGGTGCCCGTGCCGCCGCCGGACTCGACCACGTCGGGGTAGAGCGTGCCCTGCACGAGGAAGCGCACCTGCTCGCCCTCGGCCTTGGCCTCGGCGACGAGGTCGGCCTGCACCTTTTCGAAAGCGCGGATGAACTCGCGGCCGATGATCTTGCGCTTCTGCTCGGGGTCGCTGACACCGGCGAGGGCGTTCAGGAAGGTCTCGCGCGCGTCGACCGTGATGAGCTTCACCCCGGTGGAGGCGACGTAGTCGTTCTCGACCTGTTCGCGCTCGCCCTGGCGGAGCAGCCCGTGGTCGACGAACACGGCGATGAGCTGGTCGCCGACGGCCTCGTGCACGAGGGCGGTCGACACGGCGGAGTCGACGCCGCCCGACAGTGCCGAGATGACGCGCGATGAGCCGACCTGCTGGCGGATGCGCTCGACCTGCTCGGCGATCACGTTGCCGCTGTTCCAGTCGGCGGGGAGCCCCGCGGCCTTGTGCAGGAAGTTCTCGAGCACGTGCTGGCCGTGGTCGGAGTGCTTGACCTCGGGATGCCACTGCACTCCGTACATACGACGTGCGTCGCTCGCGAAGGCGGCGACGGGCGTGTGCGCGGTGCGAGCGAGCACTTCGAAGCCCTCGGGAGCCCGCGACACCTGGTCACCGTGGCTCATCCACACGTTCTGCTCGACCGGCTGCCCCTCGAGCAGGGTGCCCTCGGTCACGATCGTGGCGTCCGTCGCCCCGTACTCGCGCAGGCCGGTGTTCGCGACCTCGCCGCCGAGGGCCTTGGCCATGACCTGGAAGCCGTAGCAGATGCCGAGCGTCGGCACGTCGAGATCGAAGACTCCGGCGTCGAGGCTCGGGGCTCCCTCTTCGTACACCGACGAGGGCCCGCCCGAGAGGATGATGCCCACGGGGTTCTTGGCCGCGATCTCTTCCGCCGAGGCGGTGTGCGGCACGATCTCGCTGTAGACGCCCGCTTCGCGGACGCGGCGGGCGATCAGCTGCGCGTACTGGGCGCCGAAGTCGACGACGAGGACGGGGCGCTGGGACGTTTCGGTCTGTTCGGTCACCGGTTGCCTTCCGGGGCGGGAACGGGAGCGGATGCCAGGGCGGCTTCGCGCTCGGCGAGGTAGGCGCGTACGCCGCGAGCGGTACGCACCTCGAGGATGAAGGAGAGGAACGGGACGACGCCACCGAGGGCCAGGAAGACGAACCGACGGAACGGCCAGCGCATCAGGCTCCACACGCGGAAGCACGAGATGAGGTACACGACGTAGAACCAGCCGTGCACCACCAGGATCGCCAACGAGATGTTGACGCCATCACCCGTGGAGCTCATCTCGCACCCGTCGCCGCCGGGGATGAAGAGGGAGAACCACTGGCATCCGGGGCCGGCGATGGCATCCGCGAACCACAGGAACCCCCCGGATCCGCCCAGGAACAGCTCCACGTGGATGGGCGTGTACTTCAGGATCATCTCGGTGACCAGCAGCAGAAGGCCGATACCGGTGATGATCGAGCAGATCTGGTAGAAGGTCAGGGCTCCGCGGATCGCCGGGAAAGAGGCGAGTTTCGGGGGACGCGGCATGCACCAAGTCTAGTCGCGAGGAACCGGCGGCCCCGCCGCCTGCGCCTCTTCCTGGGCGTCTTCGAGGTCTTCGACCTCTTTCTCCCACGCGTCGCGGGCCAGGCGGTACCAGAGGTACAGCGCGAAGCCCGCGAAGATCGCCCACTCGGCCGCGTAGAAGATGTTCAACCAGTTCACGCGGGAACGCTCGTCCGGAGCCGGCGACGAGATCGCTTCGAGCGGCCCGATCGCCGTCTGCGAGGCGACGTACTGGCGGTACACCGCGACGCCGTCGACGTCGTGCCACCGACCGAGCAGCATGGCAGGCGACATGCGCGTCAGCGTCTGCGGGTCGACGCCCGAAGCCGGACGCGCCGGCCCCTCGTCGGAGATCAGGCGCCCCGTGACGTCGACCTGCGCGGTCGGATCGGCTTCGGCGGCAGCGCGGAGATCGTCGGCGGCGGAGTTGGCGGCGTCGAGGGTGGGCGCCCAGCCGAGCGCGACCGCGATCGATTCCGGCTTCCCGCCGTCATCGATCCTCAGCTGACCCGTGACCCAGTAGCCCTCGACGTCGTCGTTGAAACGCGACGAGACGACGATGAAGTCCGAGGGGATCCACCGCCCGCTGGTCTCGACGCGTTGGCCGACGAGGGGCTCGGCGAGATAGGCGCCCGGCTGCACGACCTCGTCGAGGGGGCGCACCACCTCGGTCATGCCGGGTTCGGAGGGCGCGGTGTCGACCGCGCGCCCGAGCTGCCACTGTCCGAGCCATGCGAGGACCCCGGCGACCACCAGCGAGAACGCCAGCAGCGCGAGCCATCGCGGACGCAGCATCACCTCGCGCAGCGTCGGCGGGAAGACCTCGGGGATCTCCGGAGCAATGGCGGGCGACGAGGTCACGCAGACTCCGGCATCAGTGTCCGTACGGGGCCACGACGACCTCGACGCGCTGGAACTCCTTGAGGTCGGAGTAGCCGGTCGTGGCCATCGACTTCTTCAGAGCGCCGATCAGGTTCGCGGTGCCGTCCGCGACGGGCGCCGGCCCGTAGAGCACCTGCTCGAGCGGGCCGACGCGGTCGACCGCGACGCGACGCCCGCGGGGCAGCTTGGCGTGGTGCGCCTCGGGCCCCCAGTGGAAACCGCGGCCGGGAGCGTCCGTGGCGCGCGCCAGGGCGACGCCGAGCATGACGGCATCCGCGCCCATGGCGAGGGCCTTCACGATGTCACCGGAGGTGCCGACACCGCCGTCGGCGATGACGTGCACGTAGCGTCCTCCCGACTCATCGAGGTAGTCGCGGCGAGCGCCGGCGACATCGGCGACGGCGGTCGCCATCGGCGCGTGCAGGCCGAGCGTGGCGCGCGTCGTGGACGCCGCTCCCCCACCGAAGCCGACGAGCACGCCGGCCGCTCCCGTGCGCATGAGGTGCAGGGCCGCGGTGTAGGTGGCGGCGCCGCCGACGATGACGGGAACGTCGAGGTCGTAGATGAACTTCTTCAGATTGAGCGGCTCGGCCACGCTCGATACGTGCTCGGCCGACACCGTGGTCCCACGGATGACGAAGAGGTCGACGCCGGCGGCCACGACCGTCTCGTACAGGTCGTGGGTACGCTGCGGCGTCAGGGCTCCGGCCACGGTCACGCCCGCGGCGCGGATCTCGGCGAGACGATCGCGCACGAGTTCGGGTTTGATCGGCTCGGAGTAGAGCTGCTGCATGCGGCGGGTGGCATCGGCATCCGGCAGCCCGGCGATCTCGGCGAGGAGCGGCTCGGGGTCGTCGTACCGCGTCCAGAGACCCTCGAGGTCGAGCACGCCCAGACCGCCCAGACGACCGAGCTCGATGGCCGTGCGGGGGCTGACGACCGAGTCCATGGGGGCGCCGAGCACCGGGATCTCGAACGAGAAGGCGTCGATCGTCCACGCCGTGGACACGTCTTCGGGGTTGCGCGTCCGTCGCGACGGCACAACGGCGATGTCGTCGAAGGTGTAGGCGCGGCGGGCGCGCTTGGCGCGGCCGAGGTCGATCTCCATGGTCACCCGACCAGCCTACCCGCGACCTCCGACACCGCCGTCGGTCGCGGACGAGGCCGGGGCGTCGGAGCCGCGCAACCAGCGGGTCACGAGCCCGTCCAGGGCGAAGAGGAGGAACGCGAGCGAACCAATCCACGGGCTCAGCGCCACGGCCGCCGCGCTGATCACGACCGCGCTGAGGCCGGCCCGGCCCATGCGCCGGGCATCGTCGGGAGTCAGATCGACGATCGCCCCCGAGCGCACGGCCCAGACCCACTGGAGCCACCCCACCACGATCGCGAGGAAGAAATTGATCGGCAAGAGGATCCGACCGAGCAGGAGGCCGTCGTAGGACGTGTTCAGCGAGGAGGTGAAGGGCACCAGCACCACCAGAAGCAGGCGGATGTTGTTCAGCCACATCCCGGTGTCGTCGACCCGCACGATCCACTCGAACTGGCGCACATGCGTCATCCACATCACGCACAGGATGAGGAAGCTGATGACGAACGAGAAGATCGGGTGCGCCAGCGTGAGGAGTCCCCGGGCGAGGTCGTCGTTCGTCTGCACGGCACCGAGAGACTGGTCGGTGAGCCCCAGGACGAGGAGGGTCGCCGCGATCGCGAACACCCCGTCGGTGAACGCCTCGGTGCGCCGGGCCGAGACGGACGTCTCCGGGTGAATCCTCCGCCGGATCATTCGCACAGCGTAGCCGTGCCGACCACCGGTGCAACGGTCATCGCGCCCGCACCACGCGCTGCTCGTCCCACACCGGCTCGGGCGACTCGTACACCTGACCGTCCGATCCGAACACGAGGAATCGGTCGAAGGACCGCGCGAACCACCGGTCGTGCGTCACTGCGAGCACCGTCCCCTCGAATCGCGCGAGGGCGTCTTCGAGAGCCTCGGCCGACGCGAGATCGAGGTTGTCCGTGGGTTCGTCGAGCAGGAGCAGGGTCGTCCCCGACAGCTCGAGGAGGAGCACCTGGAACCGCGCCTGCTGCCCACCGCTCAGCGTGTCGAAGTCCTGCTCCGCCTGGGCGACGAGACCGTATCGATCGAGGGCCGAGCTCGCGGCATCCCGTGGCATCCCCCTTCTGTTGTCGTCGCCTCGGTGAAGCAGATCGAGGAGCGTTCGCCCGACGAACTCCGGATGCCGATGCGTCTGGGCGAACCACCCGGGCACGACGCGCGCCCCGAGGATCGCTCTGCCGGTGTGGGCGACCCGGTCGAGTCCGGAGCCGACGGTGGTCACGTGTCCCAGACGCGCGCCGGGATCCGTGGCCCCCTCCCGCCAACAGTCGCAGGAAGTGCGACTTGCCCGAGCCGTTGGATCCGAGGACCGCGACGCGATCGCCGAACCAGACCTCCAGGTCGAACGGCTTCATGAGCCCGGTCAGTTCGAGCTTCTCAGCGATGACCGCGCGTTTGCCCGTGCGGGCGCCCCGCAGGCGCAGTTGCAGATCCTGCTCGGGCGGGCGCTCCTGGGGCGGACCGGCGGTCTCGAATTTCGTCAGTCGGGTCACCGCGGCCTGGTAGCGCGAAGCGAAACCGTCGTTGGCGGCGGCGGCGATCTTCATGCGCGCGACGAGGGCTCGGAGCTTCTCGTGCTCCTCATCCCATCGGCGGCGCAGCTCGTCGAGCCGAGCCATGCGGTCCTCACGGGCTTCCGCGTACGTCGCGAAGCTGCCTCCGTGCACCCACGCGGTGCTTCCGGCACTACCCGTCTCGAGGGTCACGATACGGTCGGCAGCGCGAGCGAGGAGCTCTCGATCGTGCGAGACCAGCAGGACCGTCTTCGCCGTGTCCCGCAGCTGCTCCTCGAGCCAACGCTTGCCGGGGACGTCGAGGTAGTTGTCTGGCTCGTCGAGCAGGAGCACGTCGTCGGGGCCGCGCAGCAGCGCCTCGAGAGCGAGTCTCTTCTGCTCCCCGCCCGACAGTGTGGAGAGCTCGCGGAACCGCGCGCGCTCATACGGCACTCCGAGCGCGGCGATCGTGCAGGTGTCCCACACCGTCTCGTGCTCGTACCCGCCCGCGTCGGCGTAGTCGGCGAGCGCCGCCGCGTACCGCATCTGCGTGTCGAGGTCGTCGTGTTCGATGAGGGCGTTCTCGGATGCCTCGAGCTCGAGCGCCGCGTGACGGATGCGCGCGGGCGACACCGCGACGAGGAGGTCGTGGACGGTCTCGCCGACCTTCCCGTGGCCGATGAACTGATCCATCACCCCGAGGGACCCACCGATCGCGATCGCACCGCCGTGAGCCTTCTCCTCGCCGCGCACGATGCGAAGCAGCGTCGACTTGCCCGCCCCGTTCGGGCCGACGAGCGCGGTCGTCACCCCTTCCCCCACGCGAAACGTCAACGCGTCGAGCAGGGGCCGCCCGTCGGGGAGGGTGAACGAGATGGCGGTGAGGTCGAGGTAGCCCATGGGGAGATTCCGGTCGACCGCTCGTGGCGGTGGCGTCGACCTCCGAACGCGCGTGCGCCGTTCGCCGGTCGGCTCGCCGACAAGCGAGCCGACCAGCCTAGCGGCAACTCCGCCCGTCAATGACGACGCGGCCTGGGAACCGCGACGAAAGCCGCTGCGATCATGCCGAGCGATCCCGTTCCGAGCAGGACGAGTCCCGCCGGCCATACGGCTAGCCGGTCACGAGGCTCACCGGAGAACGGACCCGGGTCGTAGACCAAGACCGAGTTGAGCACGAGCAGCACGACTCCCGCCATGACGCAGGCCGCCGCGACAATCGCCGGGATCACGCGCCACGCCCACGTCGCCGCGTTGACTACCGGCTCACTGCCCAACGGCGAACCCGACTCGAGGGTCGAAAGCCGACAGCGTTCGCGATGTCGCCTCGAGAGTCCATACCGGGTACCTCATCCCGAGGGTCTTACGACCCACCCATTTCTGGATCTTATACGTCACCAAAGTTCCGACCGCCCACGCCTTGTAGGAGCTCCCGGCGGGGGCTGAGGGCGACGTCCAACTCACGCTCCCCTTCACGGTCCGCGACTCGTGGACCCCAATCGTGGCGCCGATGCCGCTTTTGCTCGCGCCCAACGTCGCGTCGATCGCGGACTCCACCTCGTAGCTCGCCGACATCGTGCATGTCCCGCGGGCCGCACCATTATGCACTTTGCAGATCGCGAGCTGAACACCGCGGTTCGTCCAGTTCATCGTGCGACGCACGTCGATGACGTCATACCGGTAGTAGGTGACCGATACCCCGGGATCGGCCACGACCGGATACGTCACCTTCGCCGCGGCCGCGGTATCGATGACCTGCGTGAGTCGATCGCCGTCGATCTCATAGTGCGTCGGGACACTCCGCCCGTCGGCGTCCAACGCCCACGGCGGAGCGACCGTCGCCGCTTCCTGCCCGTCGCGATCGAGGACACTCGCTCCACCGTCGGGCTGAGCGACGAGCGAGCCTCCGTCCCCCGCGGCTACCTCGTAGGTGAAGGTCGTCGGCGCCGCCGCATCGCTCATCACGGACATCACCTGTAGCACGCCGTTGCTGCGCACAGCGGGGATGATGCTCGAACCGTCTCCGAGTTCGTGCTCGACGGCCCCGTCTCCGACCCGCTTCGTCGCTGCGGTCCCTCCATCCGACGGCAGCGTCACGCTCACCTCCTGCCCTCCGGGTGTCGACAACGTCACGGGTTGCTCGACATCCGCAGGCAGCACAGCGGTGACGTCGTCCGTCCGGGCGACCATATCGTCACCCTCGAGGCGCGCGGGCGCCGTGTCGTCGAGAATCTGCTCCAGGGCGTCTGGCTCGGGTGCCTCCGCAAAGGCGGGTGTCACCCCGCCGATCGCGATGAGCGCGACGGCGACGACGCCGGTCAGCAGACGTTTCACGATCTCTCCCTGCCTCGATGCGCATGTGTACATGCTTCTTCAGGGATGCTATGGATCGACGAGCGGATTCAAATGTCTACATGATCATTCTCATCTTCTCTC
>NZ_JARHXC010000069.1:0-1770 GCF_029222405.1 Microbacterium sp. Kw_RZR3
CATCCGTTGAAGCTCTCATCGCCGCTGCTCGCGCCGAGGCCGGAGCGCTTCGCGCTTCACCCCGTCGTCGATCCCGCGAGGCCGTCGACTACGCCGACCTCTACGACCGCGCGTCGGTCGTCATCGCGTCGGGTGCGATGCACGTCGATCTCACCGTCGATCGCCTCGCCGAACGCCTGGGTGCGACGCGTCGCCAGTTGGAGCGCGCCTTCGCCGCGCACGGTCGCTCCCCCGGACAGATGCTCCGCGAGGAACGGCTCCGCCTGGCCCGCATGCTGCTCGCCGCCGACCCCGACTTTCCCCTGGCGAGCGCCGCGAAACTCTCAGGCTTCCCCTCCGAGCGCGCGCTCACACGCGCCCTCTCCCCGTGACTCCTCGGACGGCATCCATAGCGCATCTCCGGCACGGTTCCACCTCGGCGGCGTCGAGCAGCATCCGGACCCGTCCGGGGAGTACGCTCGCAACGTCGCCGCTCGTCAAACGGCGCGGTCGCATCGCAGAGCCCGAGAGAGAATCGATGTCACTGACCCCCGTGCGCGGTGCCGCCACGATCGAAGAAGTCGCCGCGCGGGCGGGGGTCTCGCGCTCCACGGTCTCGCGCGTCGTGAATGGCTCGACCGCTGTCTCGCCCTCGGCTCTCGAGGCCGTTCAGCGGGCGATCGACGAGCTGCAGTACGTCCCCAACCGGGCAGCCCGATCGCTCGCCAGCCGCCAGACACGCGCGATCGCTCTCGTCATCCCGGAAGACACCGACCGCTTCTTCGGCGATCCGTTCTTCGGCTCGATCGTCGCCGGCATCTCGCAGGTCATCGGCGAGTCCGACTACGTCATGAACATGCTCATCGCGAGCGACGACGCCAGCGCGAAAGCCCTCGGCTACCTGCGCGGCGGGAGCGTCGACGGTGCGATCGTCGCCTCCCACCACACCAGCGACACGTTCATCGACCGCCTCGCCGACACCGTCCCCGTCGTCTACGGCGGCCGTCCCGCTCGCGTGCGGGCCACAGACCACTACGTCGACGTCGACAACGTGCAGGGCGGGAGGGATGCCACGCAGTACCTCATCGATCGCGGGCACCGTCGCATCGCCACCGTCGCCGGCCCGGCCGACATGCCCGCGGGCATCGACCGGCTCCAGGGGTTCCGCGACGCCCTCGCCGCCGCCGGACTCGAACCGTTCGCCGTGGAGGACGGCGGGTTCACCGAGGCCGAGGGTGCGTCCGCAATGCGGCGGATCCTGGCATCCGGAGACGTTCCCGACGCGGTCTTCGCCGCGAGCGACCTCATGGCCCGCGGTGCCTACACGGCGTTGCGCGAACGGGGGATCGAGCCCGGGCGCGACGTCGCCGTCATGGGGTTCGACGACTCGTCCGTCGCGACCTCGCTGGTCCCCGCTCTCACCACGATCCGGCAGCCGTCGCGAGACCAGGGGCGGCAGATGGCCCGAATGCTGCTCGACCTGCTCGCCGGGCGCGCGCCGTCGACCACCGCGATCCTGCCGACCGAGATCATCGAGCGCGGCTCGGCCTGATCACTCCCAGGCAGCGGTGTCGGAGTCGATGCCGTGCGCGCGGGCGCTCGCCTCGATCGCGTCGCGCAGCCACACAGCGAGCCCGGGTCGCACCGCGTCGTAGTGCGCCGCGAAGCGCGGATCGGCGGCGTACATCCGGCCCAGGTGCACCTGCATCTGTCGGGTGATCGGGAAGTACTGCGAGAACACCTCGCGGTGCCGTTCGACGAGCGCGTCGGCCTTTGCGTCGCCGGGGCGGG
>NZ_JARHXC010000006.1:0-3997 GCF_029222405.1 Microbacterium sp. Kw_RZR3
AAGAACGCGGCGGCTTCGGGCACGGGGTTGACGCTGGATGCGTTCATCGTCGGCGAGTACGACGCGCCGGACGCGCCATCCAACTTGCGCGCGTGGAACGGCGACCGGCGGGTGGAGGTGCGTTGGAACGCGTCGTCCGCGAGTGACGTCACGTCTTATGAGGTGTTTCGTGCCGAGGGTTCGGCGACACCCATCAAACTGACGGACGTGCCGGCCTCCTCGCCGCTCGCTTACACCGACTTCGCTCCTGAATCGGGCAAGAAGTATTCCTATCGCGTCATCGCGGTGGACTGGTACGGCAACAAATCCACCGCGGCCACGACGTCTCAGCTGACGATGAATATCCCGGCCGCGCACCCGTATCGCCTCAGCACGTGCCCCGCCGCGACTGTACAGGTGTCCACGAGTGCACAGTTGACATCCGCACTGGCCGCGGCGAAGCCAGGCGATGTGATTCGACTTGCTCCGGGCAAGTACAGCGCACGGCACGTGATCTCCGTGAAGGCGACTGCGTCCAAGCCCGTTTGGGTGTGCGGGCCGAGTACCGCGGTCATCGACAATGGCCGCATTTCCGGATACTGGGGTTTCAACATCCGGGACTCCTCGTACGTGGTGCTCGCGGGCATGACGGTCCGCAATTCGTCGAAGGGTGTCCTCGTAGACAACAGCTCTTTCGTCACGGTGGCTGACATGAAGATCACGTACGTCGGCGACGAGGCGATCCACCTCCGTCGTGCCACGACCGATACGACGGTGATCGGCAACACCATCACCGACACCGGCAATGTGAACGCCATGTACGGCGAGGGGGTGTACATCGGGTCGTCCAAGGGGAACTGGTGCACCTACTCGGCGTGCGGCCCGGACAAGAGCGATCGCAATCGCATGATCGACAACGACATCAGCGGTACCACTGCTGAACCCATCGAGGGGAAAGAAGGAACCACCGGTGGTCTCATCGAGGGCAACCGGCTCAGCGGATACAGCGTGCAGTCTGAAGAGGCGAATGCACACGGTCTCGTTGCCGTGCAGGGCAACGGCTGGATGATCAGGAAGAACGTCGGGCGGAATGTCCCGCTGGACGGATTCCGAATCATGCGGTACGTCGAAGGGTGGGGTTACGACAACGTTGCGGTCGGAAACACCGGTGCGCTCAGTGGGCGGCTCGGGGTCTACGTGCACGTGAAGGACCTGCGAACCATCGTCACGTGCTCGAACAAGTTCTCCGCGGTCTCCGCAGGGAACACGAACATCACGTGCACGCCGTGACGGCGGGCGGCGTCGGGCCGGGTGCGCCGTGGCACATGGGCGCAAAAAAGAGCGGATCGGTACCGCATTCATAGGCCTTGCGAAGGTTCCTCCAGACGGTCGACTACTATTTCGGAGAGAGCCGACGAAGTCTCAGCCGATGTTCCGGAAATGCAGGGGGAAGAATGAGAGTTGCCGTACTCGGGCTGGGATACGTGGGATGTGTGACTGCTGCATGCTTGGCGGACGCCGGAAATGTCGTCATCGGCATCGACCCTTCGGTCGAAAAGGTCGAAGCCGTCAATCAGGGGTTGACACCACTCGTTGAGCCTGGCCTGCAGGAGCTGATGGCGAAGGTCCACGGTCAGTCTCTCCTCAGCGCCACCAGCGACGTAGCTGCGGTGGACGATGTCGACATCGCCATCATCTGCGTCGGAACGCCGTCGACCTCCGAGGGAGAGCTCGACCTCGTCCACGTCGAGTCCGTGGCCCGGCAGATCGGCAGTCGGATCCGTGAGCGCACCAGCCCCCTCACGGTCATGCTCCGCAGCACCGTGCTACCGGGGACGACGCGTGACCGCGTCATCCCGTGGCTCGAGGAGGCATCGGGCAAGGTCGAGGGGTCCGACTTCTTCGTCGCCTTCTGCCCGGAGTTCCTTCGTGAGTCCACCGCGATCGCGGACTTCTACGGTCCTCCCTTCACGGTCATCGGGGTGGAATCAGAGGTCGCCGCGGAGCGTCCCTCCGAGCTCCTCGAATTCATCGGGGTGCCTCCGCGCATCGTGACGACCGGTGTGGCGGAAGCGCTCAAGTACTCCTCGAACGTCTTCCACGCTTTGAAGGTCGCTTTCGCGAATGAGATCGGCCGCTTCTGCGACGTCAGCGACATCGATGCGCGCGAGGTCATGAAGATCTTCGTCGAAGACCGCCAGCTCAATATCTCCCCCCGCTACCTCAAGCCCGGCTTCGCCTTCGGAGGCTCGTGCCTGCCGAAGGACGTGAAGGCCGTGCAATTCCACGCCAAGACGGTCGGTGTCGACCTTCCGCTGATCGACAGCCTGACGGTGACGAACACCGCACACATCGAGAAGGCCGTGAAGATGGTGCTTGATCGCGGTGTCCGTCGGGTTGCGCAGATCGGTCTTACCTTTAAACCCTCCACCGACGACGTGCGCGAGAGCCCCTATCTCGCGCTGGTCGCCCGACTCATCGAAGCGGGTGTGACGGTGACCGCTTTCGACCCGATCATCAAGATCGATCGCCTGATCGGCGCCAATCGTTCACACGTCGAAAGCATCCTGCCCACGCTCGATGACGTTCTGACGGACTCGGTCGACGAGGCGATCGCCGATGCCGAGCTCGTTCTCATCGGTACGCACCTGCCCGCCGAGCTCGACCGCGTGGTTGCAGGCGTCACCGTGCCGGTGATCGACCTCTCAGGTCTCCTCCCCGCGCGCTACGAGGAAGAACTGCGCGGACGCAGCATCCTCGACTCGGATGTGCCGGCGTACACGGGGGCAGCCTGGTGAAGGACGCGCCGCTCGTCCTCATTCTCGTGCAGAACCTCCCGCTTCCGGGTGACCGGCGCGTGTGGCTGGAATGTAAGAGCCTGCGCGACAACGGATACCGCGTCGCTGCAATCACTCCCGCGGCTCCCGGCGACCCTGCTTACGAGCTGCACGAAGGTGTTCACCTCTACAAGTACGCGCCCCCGAAGGAGACCTCGTCGATTGCGAGTTTCCTCTGGGAGTTCGTGTACTGCTGGATCCGGACGTTCTTCCTGACGCTCCGGGTGACGCGGCGTCACGGTGTCCCCGCGGTGATCCAGTCGTGCAATCCGCCGGACACGTTCTGGCTCATCGGCTTGATCATGCGCGTGCGGGGAAGCATTTTCGTCTTCGACCAGCATGATCTCAACCCGGAGGTGTACGAATCCCGCTTTCACAAGCGTGGCTTCTTCTACACGGGACTCAAGCTGTTGGAACGCGCGACGTACAAGACGGCTCGCGAGACCATCGTCACGAATGAGTCGTACGCCGAGGTTGCCCGTCGACGTGGAAAAGTTCCGGCTGAGCGCGTCACGGTCGTGCGCACGGGACCCGATACAACGGTGTTGACGCCGGGTGCACCTGACGAGGCGACCAAGCGAGGCCGCCGCTATCTCGTTCACTTCCACGGCGTCATGGGGCCTCAGGACGGGGTCGACATCGTCATCCGCATGATCGACTACGTGGTTCACGAGAAGCAGCGCACGGATATCTCGTTCTCGGTCCTCGGCAAGGGCGATGAGTACACGACGCTGCGAGCGATGGTGACCGATCTCGGACTCGACGACTACGTCTACATGCCGGGCCGGGTGAGCGACGAGGAGCTGTTCCGCTACCTGTCGTCAGCTGACGTCGGACTCAGTGCCGATCCGCCCAATCCGCTGAACGACGTCAGCACGATGAACAAGACCATGGAGTACATGGCGTTCGGTCTTCCGGTCATTGCCTTCGACTTGAAGGAGACGCGCTTCAGCGCCGGCGAGTCCGCGGTCTACGTCACCCCGGCGACGCCGAAGGCGTACGGCGACGAGCTGCTGCGACTGCTGAAGCAACCGGAAGAGATGGATGCCATGGGCCGGGCGGGTCGCGAGCGTGCGGTGAACGTCCTCGACTGGCGTTTTCAGAGTGTCCCGTACCTGGCGGTTTTCGACCGCCTTACCCGGCGCTGACGGCGCCTCCCACCGCAAAAGACCCACGAAGAC
>NZ_JARHXC010000070.1:0-38586 GCF_029222405.1 Microbacterium sp. Kw_RZR3
CATGACCGCACGGCGACCTCCGGCCCGCCGCGTCGCCTCCTCCCGCCGGACACCTCCGCGCCGGACACCTCGGAGCCGCACGCGGCGCCGCTCCCGCGCGGCGACGCTGCGTCGCCGCCGCCTCGCCGTCGGCATCCTCGTCGCGATCGGCGTGCTCTCCATCGTCGGCCTCCTCGTCGCCGCCTTCGTCCCCCTGCTCAGCCTCGGCGTCGCGTGGAACACCGAGATGAAGGACGAGGTGGAGAAGGAGAGCATGGACCTCTCGACCTTCGACCCCGGTCGCCTGATCGACGATGCGGACTTCTACGACGGCAACGCGATGACCGCCGACGAGATCCAGCGATTCCTCGACGAGAAGGTGGGGGAGTGCCGGACCGACACCTGCCTCAACGTCCTGCGAACGACCCTGCCCGGCCGCGACAGGCTCGTTTCGGATGCCACGGGCGAGACCATCTGCGAAGCGATCGACGGGGGCGAACTCACCGCGGCCGAGATCATCGATCGGGTCCAGCGCGCGTGCGGCATCTCCGCGAAGGTCCTGCTCGTGACGCTCCAGAAGGAGCAGAGCCTCGTGTCGGGCCGTACGGCTCGAGCGCCCGACGACGCAGCGCTCGGCGCCGCGATGGGCGCGCGCTGCCCCGATACCGCTCCGTGCGATCCCGGTCTCGCCGGGTTCGCCTCGCAGGTCGTCCAGGGCGCCACCGACCTCAAGTCGTACAGCGCCTCGGACTTCATGCGGCAGCCCGGCACGCACTGGATCGCGTTCTCGCCCGACCCCGACTGCGGCGGCTCCGAGGTCACGATCGAGAACGAGGCCACCGCCGCCCTGTACAACTACACGCCGTACCAACCCAACCCCGCGGCTCTCGCCGCAACGTGGGGGACGGGCGACGCGTGCTCGGCGTACGGCAATCGCAACTTCGCGCTGTACTGGTCGCTCTGGTTCGGCTGACGGCCCGCGCCCGGATCATGCACGGGCGAATCACAGTGTTGTGATTTCGTTATGAACGGGCGATAATGACCGAGACAACCGAACATCGCCGTGAACTCCATCACAGGTCGTAGGGGAAGACGTACCTGACGAAGGAGAGACCATGGCGACCACGTCTTCGCGCGGAGTGATCCTGATCCACTCCGCGCCCCGCGCGTTGTGCCCCCACCTCGAGTGGGCGGTGGGACGCGCTCTCGGCCGTGCCGTGAACTTCGACTGGACCGACCAGCCGGTCCTCGCGGGTAGTCGACGAGCCGAGTTCTACTGGGAGGGTCCCGTCGGCTCCGGCGCAGCTCTCGCGAGCGCAATCCGCGGGTGGGAGCACCTTCGCTTCGAGGTCAGCGAAGATCCGACCCCGCGCAGCGACGGTGGTCGCTGGATGCACACGCCGGGTCTCGGCATCCACTACGCGCAGACCGACGCCGCCGGGAACGTCGTCATCGGCGAAGACCGGGTGCGCTACGCCATGGAGGTCGCCGCGGGCGACGCGTTCGAACTGCAGCGTGAGCTCGACGTCGCGCTCGGTTCCGCGTGGGACGAAGAACTCGAGCCGTTCCGTCATGCCGGAGACGATCAGCAGATCGTCTGGCTGCACAAGGTCGGCTGAAACCGTCGGGCGGGGAGGCGCCATTACCGGACGTCGGTGATCATTCCCGGCACCGAGACCGCGTATCCCCTCCCGATCGAAAGACGAACGCCCCCGCCATCC
Source organism: Microbacterium sp. Kw_RZR3 (assembly GCF_029222405.1). Classification (NCBI taxonomy): domain Bacteria; kingdom Bacillati; phylum Actinomycetota; class Actinomycetes; order Micrococcales; family Microbacteriaceae; genus Microbacterium; species Microbacterium sp. Kw_RZR3. The sequence continues at coordinate 1,701 of NZ_JARHXC010000070.1, forward strand.
CCGAAGCAGTCGGGGGATGCCGGGGGCGTTCGGCCGTGATCAGACCGACGCGATCGCCACGACGGCGTTGTGACCGCCGAAGCCGAACGAGTTGCTGATCGCGAGCTGGTCGCCCGCCCCCAGCTCGACCGGCGAACCGGACAGGGCGAAGGGGACCTCGGGGTCCTGCTCGGTGAGGTTGATCGTGGGAGGAGCCACGCGGTTCTGCAACGCGAGGACGGTGAAGATCGCCTCGAGGGCACCCGTTCCGCCGAGCAGGTGGCCCGTGGAGGCTTTGGTGGCCGAGACGGGGATCTCGTCGACGCGATCTCCGAACACCGCGCGCAGCGCCTGGTACTCGTTGGGGTCGCCGACGGGCGTCGAGGTGGCGTGCGCGTTGATGTGGGTGACGTCGTCGACAGACGCACCCGCCATGTCGAGGGCCATGCGCACGGCACGAGCGGCACCGCGTCCCTCGGGGTCGTTCGCGGTGATGTGGTACGAGTCGGCGGTCACGCCGCCGCCCACGATCGAGGCGTAGATCTTCGCCCCGCGGGCTTTCGCGTGCTCCTCGGTCTCGAGGATCAGCACGCCGGCGCCCTCGCCCATGACGAAGCCATCGCGGTCGATGCTCGCCGGGCGGGACGCGGTCTCGGGCGAGTCGTTGCGCTTGGACAGCGCCTGCATCGACGCGAACGAGGCGATCGTGATGGGGTGGATCGCCGACTCGGTGCCGCCGGCGATCACGACATCGGCGAGACCGTCGCGGATGTGCTGAACGGCGTTGACGATCGACTCGGTGCTCGAGGCGCAGGCCGAGGCCACTGTGCGGGCGAAGGCGCGTGCGTTGAAGTGCAGCGACAGGTTGCCGGCCGCCGCGTTCGGCATGAGCATGGGGACCGTCATCGGCATGACACGGCGCGGGCCCTTCTCGCGCAGGACGTCCCACGCGTCGAGGAGCGTCCAGACACCACCGATGCCGGTGGCGAAGTCGACGCCGAGACGGTCGGGGTCGATGTCGGGTGCGCCCGCGTCTTCCCACGCTTCCTTCGCCGCGACCATCGCGAGCTGCGACGACGGGTCGAGTCGCTTGGCGATGGGGCGCTCGAGAACGGTCTCGGGACGCACGAGCGCCTCAGCCGCGAAGGTGACGGGAAGCTGGTACTTCTCGACCCACTCGTGCTCGAGGGTGCGCGCGCCGGAGGTTCCGGCCAGCAGGGCGGACCAGCTCTCGGGGGCCGTCCCGCCGATGGGCGAGGTGGCTCCGATGCCGGTGACGACGATGCGGGGTGTGCTCATGGGGTGCGAAATCCTTGCTGCGGACCGATGGGGCCTGACCGGTGGGGGCCGAAGCCCCCACCGGGAGAATCAGGCCTGGTTCGAGGTGATGAAGGTGACGGCGTCGCCGACGGTCTTGAGGTTCTTGACCTCGTCGTCGGGGATGGTGACGCCGAACTTCTCCTCGGCGTTGACGACGATCGTCATCATCGAGATGGAGTCGATGTCGAGGTCGTCGGTGAACGACTTCTCGAGAGCGACCTCGTCGGCCGAGATGCCGGTCTCATCGGTGATGAGCTCGGCCAGACCTGCGAGGACCTCGTCGTTGGTGAATGCCATGATTTCTCCTGTTCGTGGGTCGGCCCGTGCGGTGACCCGTGGGCCTGGATCAGTCTAGGGTTCGACGCTCTCGCGTCAGGGGAGGACGACGACCTGCGCGCCGAAGACCAGACCGGCACCGAAGCCGATCTGCAGCGCGAGTCCGCCGCTGAGCTCGGGGTGCTCCTCGAGCAGTCGGTGGGTGGCGAGCGGGATGGATGCCGCCGAGGTGTTGCCGGTGGTCTCGATATCGCGACCGATGACCACGGTCTCCGGCAGCCCCAGCTGCTTGGCGAACTCGTCGATGATGCGCATGTTCGCCTGGTGCGGGACGAAAGCGGCGAGATCGCTCGGCTCGATGCCGGCGGCCTCGATCGCCTGACGGGCGACCTTGACCATCTCCCAGACGGCCCAGCGGAACACCGTGGGGCCCTCTTGGCGCAGCGTCGGCCACGGGGCGGCGCCGTCGCGGAACTCGGTCAGGGTGGCGTTCATGCCCACGGCATCCGCCTTCGATCCGTCCGAGCCCCAGATGGTGGGGCCGATTCCGGGCGTGTCGCTGGGTCCGACGACGACGGCGCCGGCGCCGTCACCGAGCAGGAACGAGATGCTCCGGTCGGTGGGGTCGACGATGTCGCTCAGCTTCTCAGCACCGACGACGACCACGTGCTTCGCGAGGCCGGCGCGGATCAAGGCATCCGCCTGGCCCACGCCGTAGGCGAACCCGGCACACGCCGCGTTCACGTCGTATGCCGCGGCGGGGTTCGCACCGATGCGGTCGGCGACGATCGCCGAGGCCGACGGCGTCTGCTTCGGGTTGCTGATGGTCGCCACGATGACGGCGTCGATGTCGGCGGGGTCCACGCCCGACTTCTCGACGGCCTCGCGCGCGGCCTCCGAGGCGAGGTCGATGGCATCCGTCTCCTTGTTCGCGCGAACACGCGTCACGATGCCGGTGCGCTGACGGATCCACTCGTCGCTCGAGTCGATCGGCCCCACGAGGTCGTCGTTCGGCACGAAGTTCTCACCACGGGCGGCGCCGTACGCATAGATCCGCGTGTGCGCCGGTCCCTGCAGCTGACGGAGGGTGGGGGTGCTCATGCCTGGATGTCTTCTTTCAGGAGCGAGACGGCCGCGTCGAGGTCGTCGGGGGTCTTGACCGCCACGGTGGGCGTACCGCGAAGGGCGCGCTTGGCGAGTCCCGTCAGCGCTCCCGCGGGGGAGAGTTCGATGATGCCGGTCACGCCCTGCTCGGCGAACGACGCCATGCAGCGATCCCAGCGCACGGGCGACGCGACCTGCGCGACGACGAGGTCGAGAGCGCGGCGCCCCTCGGCGACGACGGAACCGTCGGAGTTGGTCCAGAGGGTGAGACCCGGGTCGGACACCGCGACACCGGCAGCTGCCGCACGCAGCGTCTCGACGGCGGGCTCCATGAAACGCGTGTGGAAGGCACCGGCGACCTGCAGCGGGATGACCCGCGCGCCGCGCGGCGCCTCGGCCGCCAGCTCGGCGAGAGCGGGCAGCTCGCCCGCCGCGACGATCTGGCCACCGCCGTTGTAGTTGGCCGGGGTGAGGCCCAGGGCCTCGAGGCGCTCGAGGACGACCGCCTCGTCGCCCCCGACGACCGCGCTCATGCCCGTCTCGGTGACGGCGGCGGCTTCGGCCATGGCGCGTCCGCGCAGACCGACGAGGCGGAGTGCATCGTTCTCGGTCAGGACACCGGATGCCGCCAGCGCGGCGATCTCGCCGACCGAATGCCCCGCGACCCCGGCGACGGCGCTTCCGGAGCGCTGCGTCAGAGCGGACCACGACAGCACGCTCGCCGCGACGATGAGCGGCTGGGCGACGCTGGTGTCGCGGATGCGGTCGGCATCCCACTCGGTGCCGGCGGCGACGAGGTCGACACCCGCCTGCTCGGAGTACGCGGCGAGACGCTCGCGTGCCCCGTCGAGTTCGAGCCACGGTGTGAGGAACCCAGGGGTCTGCGACCCCTGCCCGGGGAAGACGGCGATGATCACGGTCCCATCCTGCCAAGGATCGAGCGCCGTCTTATGGAGGTATCGACACAGATATGCGGCGTGTCTTTGTGCGAGCCGTGCATCACCGGGGTGCTGTGGGGCGGCGACCCGCGGCCCCCCGCCGCCGTGTGGCGTCGGTTCCGATCGACCCGAGGATGAGCGCGGTCTGCAGGATGAGCGCCTCGCGGGGGCCGGTGGCATCCCATCCGATCACCTCGGAGACGCGCTTGAGGCGGTACCGGACCGTGTTCGGGTGCACGTACAGCTCACGAGCGGTCGCCTCGAGGGAGCGGCCGTTGTCGAGGTAGCTCCAGAGCGTCGCGACCAGATCGGTGCTGTGCGCTTGGAGGGGCCGGTAGACGCGATCCACCAGCGTCTGCTTCGCCACCGCGTCTCCGGCGAGAGCGCGCTCGGGCAGCAGGTCGTCGGCCTCCACCGGACGCGGCGCGTTGCGCCACGCGCGCGCGACGGCGAAGCCCGCGAGCGCCGCGCGGGCGCTCTGACCGGCGTCGACGAGAGCCGCGACCGGGGGGCCGAGCACCAGGTGGCCCGACCCGAACCCGGGTTCGAGCCGCTTGGCGATCTCGGTGAACGGGAGCTCGGTCGTGTCGTCGCCACCCCGCGCGGGCAGTTCGGCTCGGCCGAGCACGAGGACGAGACGAGACCCCTGGACGCCGATGAGCACGTCGACTCCGAGCTTGCGCGCCGTGCGGCGCACCTGATCGACGTCGAACTGCGGGGGAGTCGTCCCGACGAGGACGGCGACCTCTCCGTGCCCGTGCCATCCGAGGGCGGCGATGCGGCTGGGCAGTTCTTCATCGGCCTCGCCCGTGAGGATCGAGTCGACCACGAGCGCCTCGAGACGCGCGTCCCAGAGGCCGCGTGCCTCCGCGGCACGCGCATAGACGTCGGCGGCGGCGAACGCGACCTCGCGCGAGTACAGGAGCATCGCCTCGCGCACACTCTTGCTCCGCCCGGCGACGCGCTCCTCCATCACCTCGACGGTGACGCGGACGAGTTGCAGCGTCTGCGTCAGGCTCACGCTGCGCAAGAGCTCGCGCGGAGCCGCCGCGAAGATGTCCGACGCGATCGCCGGGGTCTGCGCGGGATCCTCGACCCACTGCGTGAACGACGTGATGCCCGCCTGGGCCACGAGGCCGACGGCCGAGCGCCGGGCCGGCGGCATCCCGGCGTACCAGGGGAGGGTCTCTTCGAGGCGCTGGATCGTGGCCGTCGCGAGGTCGCCGGAGATCCGGCGCAACCACACGAGGGTCTCTTCCTTGTCGCGTGCGACGCGCTCGAGGCCGTCGCGCGAAATGCGGTCGGGACCGGTCCCGCCCGAGAGGGGGGAGTCGGTCCCGACCGTGGGTTCACTCACGTGATCAGGCCTCGCCGCCCGCGTTGCCGCTGGTGCCGGCGTTGACGTCGTGCAGACGGTACTTCTCGATCGCCTGTCCGACGACCGCGCGGTCGACCTTGCCCTCTTCCGCCAGCGCCTGCAGGGCGCGCACGGCGAGCGAGGGGCCGTCGATCTTGAAGAAGCGACGAGCCGCGGCGCGGGTGTCGGAGAAGCCGAAGCCGTCAGCACCGAGCGTCCAGTAGTTCTGCGGGACCCACTGACGGATCTGATCCTGGACGGCGTGCATCCAGTCGCTGACCGCGACGACGGGGCCCTCGGCCTCCTTGAGCTTGTCGGTGAGGTAGGCCGTGCGGGGCTCGGCGTCCGGGTGGAGGAAGTTGTGCTCGTCGGCAGCGAGACCGTCGCGACGCAGCTCCGACCACGAGGTGACCGACCACACGTCGGCCACGACACCCCAGTCGTCCTTCAGCAGACGCTGGGCCTCGAACGCCCACGGCACACCGACGCCCGAGGCGAGCAGCTGCGTGCGGGGACCGTCGCCCTCGCCCGACGAGATGTGGTGGATGCCACGGACGATGCCGTCGACGTCCACGTTCTCGGGCTCGGCCGGCTGCACGTACGGCTCGTTGTAGACGGTCATGTAGTACATGACGTTGGGGTCGGGGTGGTTCCCGCCGTACATGCGCTCGATACCGGAGCGGACGATGTGCGAGATCTCGTACCCGTAGGCCGGGTCGTACGACACGGTGGCGGGGTTGGTGGACGCCAGGAGCTGCGAGTGCCCGTCGGCGTGCTGCAAACCCTCACCGGTCAGCGTCGTGCGACCGGCGGTCGCGCCGATGATGAAGCCGCGCGCCATCTGGTCACCCGCCGCCCACTGCGCGTCACCCGTGCGCTGGAACCCGAACATCGAGTAGAAGACGTAGACCGGGATCAGCGGTTCGCCGTGCGTCGCGTACGACGTGCCGGCCGCGGTGAACGCCGCGAGGGCGCCCGCCTCGTTGATGCCGACGTGGATGATCTGGCCCTGCGGGCTCTCCTTGTACGCGAGCAGGAGCTCGCGGTCGACCGAGGTGTAGTGCTGGCCCTTGGGGTTGTAGATCTTCGCCGTGGGGAAGTACGCGTCCATACCGAACGTGCGCGCCTCGTCGGGGATGATCGGGACGATACGGTGACCGAAGTCCTTGACCCGCAGCAGGTCCTTGAGCAGGCGGACGAACGCCATGGTCGTGGCGATCTCCTGCGTGCCCGAGCCCTTCTTGGGCAGCGCGTACGCCGCGTCTCCCGGGAGTTCCAGGCCCACGTGCGTGCTGCGACGCTCGGGCAGGAAGCCACCGAGCGAACGACGACGCTCGAGCATGTATTTGATGGTCTCGTCGTTCTCGCCGGGGTTGTAGTACGGCGGCTGGTACGGGTTCTCGTCGAGCTGCGCGTCGGTGACCGGGATGTCCATCGCGTCGCGGAAGGCCTTGAGGTCGTCCAGCGTCAGCTTCTTCATCTGGTGGGTCGCGTTCCGGCCCTCGAAGTGCGGGCCGAGGCCGTAGCCCTTGATCGTCTTCGCGAGGATGACGGTCGGCTGGCCCTTGTGCTCCTTGGCCGCCTTGAACGCCGCGAACACCTTGCGGTAGTCGTGGCCACCGCGCTTCAGGCCCCAGATCTGCTCGTCGGTGTAGTCCTTGACGAGCTCGAGGGCCCGGGGGTCGCGACCGAAGAAGTTCTCGCGCACGTAGGCGCCGTTCTCGGCCTTGTAGGTCTGGTAGTCGCCGTCGGGCGTCGTGTTCATGAGGTTGAGCAGCGCGCCCTCGGTGTCGCGGGCGAGCAGGTCGTCCCACTCGCGGCCCCAGACGACCTTGATGACGTTCCAGCCGGCACCGCGGAAGAAGCTCTCGAGCTCCTGGATGATCTTGCCGTTACCGCGGACGGGGCCGTCGAGACGCTGCAGGTTGCAGTTGACGATGAATGTGAGGTTGTCGAGACCTTCGTTCGCCGCGACCTGCAGCTGTCCGCGGCTCTCGACCTCGTCCATCTCGCCGTCGCCCAGGTAGGCCCAGACGTGCGAGTCCGAGACATCCTTGATGCCGCGGTTCGAGAGGTACTTGTTCGACATCGCCTGGTAGATGGCGTTGATCGGACCGAGACCCATCGACACGGTCGGGAACTGCCAGAACTCCGGCATGAGACGCGGGTGCGGGTACGAGGGGATGCCGTTCGGTGCCTGCGACTTCTCCTGGCGGAAGCCGTCGAGCTGCGCCTCGGTGAGACGACCCTCGAGGTAGGCGCGGGCGTAGGCGCCGGGCGAGGCGTGGCCCTGGATGAAGATCTGGTCGCCGCCCGACGGGTCGTCGAGCCCGCGGAAGAAGTGGTTGAAGCCGACCTCGTAAAGAGCCGCCGACGACGCGTAGGTCGAGATGTGACCGCCGACGCCGATACCGGGACGCTGCGCACGGTGCACGGTGACGGCGGCGTTCCAGCGGATCCACTTGCGGTAGCGGCGCTCGAGCTCCTCGTCGCCGGGGAACTCCGGCTCGTTCTGCTGCGAGATGGTGTTGATGTAGTCGGTGGTGGGAACCATCGGCACGTTGAGGTGCAGTTCCTTGGAGCCCTTCAACAGGCTCAGCATGATCTCGCGAGCGCGAGCCGGTCCCTTCGCCTGAACGAGCTGTCGCAGGGATTCCTGCCACTCCCCGGTCTCTTCGGGGTCGCTGTCCTGCGGCCCTTGCGAATACGGATCCTGGTCGTGAACAGTCACGGAAGACCTTTCGTCGTCTGGCAGGTCATGCCAGAGAATCGCCATACAAGTGCGGCAACCCTTGTTCGCTCCGCACAATCAACCATCGTCCAGCCTAGCGAGAAAGACCGACGCCGGAGGCGCGTGCGGCCGACACGTCGTTCGCAGCCACATGACGCTTCGACGTCGAACGATTCAGGGCCGCCCGGAGAGGGTCCCACCGGATGCCAGACCTCACCGTTCCACCGCTCGCACATCGGCGGCGGGTCTAGCCTGAGCGCGTGACCTCCAGCGCATCCGCGGGCTTCCGCACCCGCCCCGAGCATCGGTGGCCGGTGCTCATCGCTCTCGCCGTCGGAACCGGCCTGTACGCGGTCCTCCCGAGCGATGCCTCGGGCGCGCTGCGCTATGTCGTCGTGATCGCCGGCGTGCTCTGCGCGATCCCGATGATCGTGACCAATCCAGCACGCCTGACCCGCGAGACCCGCGTCGGCCGCGGCTTCGCCCTGGGCTTCACCGTGCTGCTGCTGAGCGCCAACCAGGTCGCCTTCTTCCTCCTCGTCCACCAGCTGCTCCAGGGCGAGGGGAGCGGCGCGACGACTCTCCTGGGGGCGGCGCAGGTCTGGGCGATCAACGTCATCGGCTACGCGGTCGTCTACTGGGAGATGGACCGGGGCGGTCCGATCGCTCGCCGACGAGATGCCCGCGACGAGCTACCGCCCGCCGACTTCCAGTTCCCGCAGGACTCCGACCGCGACGCCGTCCGCGAGGTGGCGCGGCGCTCGTCCGACGTCGAGGACTGGGCACCGGGGTACGTCGACTACCTCTACTTCTCGGCATCCAACGCGATGGCCTTCAGCCCGACCGACGTCATGCCGCTGAGCACGCGCGCCAAGATGTTCATGATGGTGCAGGCGATCTCGGGGTTCGTGCTTCTCGCACTCGTGATCGCGCGGAGCGTGAACATCCTGAGTTGACGGTGGTTCTTATGACCCTTTAGACAATTCTCGGCAACCCGGTTGGGTGATCGCAGACAGAGCGAAAGAGGCTCATCGCGTCGAGTGGAAGATGCCGCCTCGAAAAAGACCAAATCATCAACTCGAATGTCGTCCGGTCGAGATCGTACATAAGCTTGAGGTTCTTTTCTGCTTCCGCCACATCAAAGACTGCGTTAGATCGATTGCGCGTGTTGTATGACGACCACGGAAGTTCTTCGGCGATCCCCTGAAGTGTGGCCTCATCACTCACCCCTTTAGCTCGCTCGAGGAAAACGTCGACTATCGGAGAGCCAACGGAATGTGCCGCACGATTACGAGCGTCGCCAGCCGATTTCAGAATTTGAAGGAAGGGCCGAGGATCTGTCCAATTGTCGGGCCATAGCAGTTCTAATAGTTCGAGCTTCACCGCCCAGGCTTTTCGCGTGAGCTTCTGACTCCGCTCCCACACGGAGGCTCCCCTCACGCCGTGGTTTCCACCATCAGCGGACGGGTGTTCCGAACTCGCAAGTGCGGCGACGACTCGCGTCATATTGTCGTCGAGGCTCGCGCCTGCGCCGGTAATTCGACCGACATAGAGATGTAGCTGAAGGCCAGGGGGGAACGAGGATAGGTCGTCCCTGAACGATGGGCGCATAGCTGTACGGTATCGACCCTAATGGTCGTTCTCGTGGTGGGCCCTGCCGGGATCGAACCGACGACATCCACGGTGTAAACGTGGCGCTCTACCAGCTGAGCTAAAGGCCCGGGATGCCACGAGTCTAGCGGGCGGGCGAGACCGGGACTTCCTCGAGCGAACGGGCGCAGAGATCGACGAGGAACGTGTACACCGCGCGACTGGGATCGGCGACGAGTTCGTGCACGCCGTCGACCGGCGGGGTCACGCGCTTCCATCCGTGACCCGGAATGACGGCGTCGAAGCGCTCGCGGCCCGCTCCCTGGATGAGCACGTCGGCCCATCCGTCCGTCGGCGAGTCGACAGCCGCCTCGAGTCCCCGCGTCGACACCGTCATCGGTTCGGCGTCGTCGATCGGCCAGAAGGGCTCGAGTCCGATCCACGCGGCGACGAACGAGGGCACGTGCTCCGGGACGACCAGAGCGATGTGGCGACGTTCCGGATCGGCGATCGCGGCACCCGCGTTCAGCTCGCCGATCGAGGGGTCGTGCGCGATCACAACGCCGCGCGGCCCGGCGAAGGCCACGAGAACGGCGGCTCGACCTCCGCGCCGAACCCGGGCGACGAGGAGAGGCTGACGCGCGCCGAGAGCCGAGGCGACCGCCGTGCCCGTCGGGGTGAGCGCCGCGCCCTCGTCGATGAAACCGGCCGCGAGCAGCTCGGCCGCGGCATCCGTCGCTCTGACCCGACGGGGAAGAATCGCGGATGCCGAGCCCCGGCGCGAGCGTGACGCACCCGCGCGCAGCGCGCTCAGAGCCGCCGCCGAGACCACCGGCGCGGTCGTGGCGAAGGGCGTGGGAGCGAACGCGCTGAGAGCCTCGAGCGGGAAGCCGACACGCGTTGAGGCGTCGGCGTCGGCGGGAGCGGCACCCACCGATCGCGCCGCCGCCTCGACCTCGCCGGCATCGGCGGTGAGACGCAGCTGCGCGGCGATCCACGAGAAGACCGGACCCACTGCTCCGAGCTGAGCGGGGGTGGCGCTGGCGGACAGGTGCACGTGGTGCGTCCCCGTCGCCCACACCGTCTTCGTCACGACGACGTCGGTCGCGCCCGCCGGGTAGGCGAAGGTGATGCATCGCGCGCGGGCGAGGGTGGCATCCGGATTCTCGTCCCACAGGTCGACGCCCACCACCCGGGCTCCGGGATGCTGCTGGCTCGCGGCGAGGATCGCGGCCGCAGACGCGTCGGTGAGCGGCGCGGTGCTGTCCACCATCGTGAGGACGAGGTTGGGCTGGAAGACGTCCTGCCGCTCGCGGAGGGTGAGCACGAGTTCGGCGCCGTCGTACTCCGAAGCGACGAAGCTGTCGGGATAGGTCACGATCGCGTGCGGGGTCCGTACCTCAAGGACGTCGGGAACGCGTCGGTCGGCGGTCGAGAACTTCACGCGCGGCCGCCTTTCATCGTCGGGTCGCCGCGCAGGGTGCGGTACCACGTGGGAAGGAGGAATCGGGGGAGCCAGAATGCCCCGACGATCGCCACGACGAGCAGGACCCCCGCGACCCCGAGCAGGACGAAGAAGACCTCTCGCGAGTACGACTCCACGAGCAGGGCCACGGATGCCATGGCGAACGCCGCACCCAACCACAGCCAGGCGAAACCGATCGTGCTGCCGAATCCGCGGCGCGCGCGGATCCACCCCTTCCATCGACCGGTGTAGGCGACGACGCCGAGCACGAGGAAGACGGCCCCGAGGAGAAGCCCGACGGTCATAGGACGTTCCCCGGCTGCGCCCCGATCGGCCCGGGTGCCATGATCTCGACGTTCTCCTGACGGACGTCGTCCATCACGTCCTGCGCGACCGCTTGACCGCCCATGCCGCCCAGGACGCCGCCGATCACACCGCCGATGATCCCGCCGATGATGGTTCCCGGGCCGGGGAAGATCGATCCGATGCTCGCACCGAGGAGAGCGCCGCCCCAGCCGCCGCCGGCTCCACCCGCGACGGACGCGCTGCCGATCACGACGGTGTCGACGACGGCCTCTTCCTGCCGCTCGTCTTCGGACCAGTCCGGGTGCCGCGTGAGGGTGTCGTTGAAGCTCTCGCCGTAGACACCCCAGTACGTGAGTCCGGCGCCGAGCAGGCCCAGCGCCTTACCGGCGCGGCCGGCCCACTCCGGTGGCGTGCCCACCTTGTCAGGAGCGAACTGCGGCTGGCCCTGCCAGCCCGGCAGACCCGAGACGCGGGGAGGGGTGTCGGGCAGCAGATTGCTCTCGAGCATCAGGATGCCGGAGGCGCTGCGCACCCACACCTGTCCATCGATCATGGTGCGCGGCCACGTCGGGTTGATCTGGCCCGCGGTGAGCGTGATCTCGTCGGGCAGGAGGGCTCCGGGACCCGGGACCATGAGCGTGCCGCGGTACCGCTGCAGGAGCTCGGCGGCGAGACCCTGCGTGCCCGAGCCGATGTTGCCGTTGACGATCTCGAGGCCGTCGTTCATCGACCACGAGGCTGACGTCCGAAGCGCGCGCAGCGCTCGCGCGCACTCCTGGTCGGCCGCGACCACATCGCCCTCGAACACCGATCGCCTCTGCGCGACGTCCCACACCGTGGGGGCGCTCGGGTCACGGTCGTCCATCGGTAGGTCGAGCTGCTCGTCGACGGTGGCGAGGTCGGCCACCAGGGCGGCGCGCCGCGCCTCGAGCGACGTCAGGGTGTCGGCGTAAGTCCGCAGGGCCGAAACGGCAGCCGTGAGAGCGGTCGTGAGGTCGTCGACGGTCGTCGACACCGGCGCCATCGCGCCGTACGCCGTCTGCGCTTCGGGAGCGTGATAGACCGCGCTCAGACCACCCCAGGTGGTCGTGATGTCGGTCGAGGCGTCGTCGAGTCCGTCCAATGCCGCGGCGAGGGTGTCGGCGGCCGCCGATACCGCTGCCGAGCTGGGCACCGCGACGAGCGGTCCGGCTCCGGTGAAGGGCGTGCTCACGGCTGCACGCCGCTCATGGTCGACTGCGTCTGCGCCGCCATGTCGTCGTCGGCCTGCTCGTAGAACGAGATCACGCTCTGGGTCGTCTCGGTGACCGTGCTGACGTGCCGGCGGATCGCGGCGAGGCGGATCAGGAACGGGTCGGCGGCTACCTCGCTGAGCGCGGTCGAGGTCTCACCCTCGCCGACCGCTGTCTGTGCCGCGTCGAAGGCGTTCGCGGTCGCTGTCACGACATCGTCGATGGCCTGGGCGTGTTCGTCGGTTGCACGGCAGACGGCGCGCGCCTGCACGGGATCGATGCTCCATGTCACGGTGATGGCATCCCTTCATCCGGGGGGGTCCGTACGTTCCAGGCTACCCAGGGCGCTCGCGTGTCCGACCCTCGCGGTAGCGTGGACACCGTGAACGCCGACCCCGCCGACCAGCGCAAACTGCTCGATCTCGCCGACCTCGATGCCCGGATCCGGCACGATGAGCGTGTCGCGGGCAACCCGCCGCAAGCGGCGGAGGTGCGCGACCTGCTCGCCCAGCGCGCCACGCTGACCCAGGAGCTGTCGAGTCGAGCCAACGCCCGCGATGACCTGACGGCTGAGATCGCGCGCCTCGAGTCCGACGTCAAGGTCGTCGACGCACGCATCGCGCGCGACACCGAGCGGCTCGCCGCCTCGTCGAACCCGAAGCAGGCGCAGGGCTTCGAGAGCGAGCTCGCCGCTCTCGCGCGTCGCAAGAGCGATCTCGAAGACCTCGAGATCGAACTCATGGAGCGGCTCGAGAGCGCGGATGCCGCCGTTGCCGAGCAAGAGGCTCTGATCGCCGAGACCAACGCCCGCGGTGCAGAGCTGAGCGCCGAAGCCAAGCGCGTGGTCGCCGAGGCCACCGAGCGGCTCGAGGGAGCCCGTCGCGACCGCGAGGCCGTGGCCGGCTCCGTGCCGGCGGATCTGGTCGCGCTCTACGAGCGCCTGGCCGCGCGCGGAAACGGTGCCGGTCTCCTCCGAGCGGGTGCGTGCGAAGCGTGTCGCATGGTTCTGCCCCCGAGCGATCTGGCGTCGGTCCGCCGCGCGCAGACCGACGAGGTCGTCTTCTGCCCCGAGTGCGGGGCGATCCTCGTGCGCACCGAAGAATCGCGGTGAAGCGCCCTGGCGTCCGCGGCCTCTGACGCGGTCGTCGTCGGACGGACGGCATCCGGTGATGTCACCCTGATCGATCTGGATGCCACGGGCGCCGCGACCTCCGCCGTCACCGTCCGGGCGTCCGACGTCACCCGTGCGATCCACGACCGCGAGACGACCGGGCCGGTCCGCTGGATCTGGAGCGACACGCGTACGTGGTATCCCGGTCTGCTCGCCGCGGGCGTTCGCGTGGGGCGAGCATGGGACCTCCGCCTCGTGCACGCGCTCCTCCGCGATGCCGCAGCCGTCACCGACGACCACGGTCTGCGTGCCGCTCGCGCCTGGGACGCGGTGGCAGCCGACACCGTCGCGGCCGACACACTGTTCGACCTCGCGGACACGGCATCCGGCCCTCCCGACACCGCAGACGCGGCGCTCGAGGAGTATCGCCGTCAGCGCGCCGCCATCGACGGCGCCTCCACGCCGGCTGCGCTGCGCCTTCTGTGCGCGGCCGAGTCGGCGGGCGCACTTCTCGCGGTCGAGCTGCATGAGACCGGCTTGCCATGGAGCGTCGAGGCGCACGGCATCCTACTGGCGCGGGAGCTGGGGGAGCGGCGCGGCCAGGCTCTCCCCACCCGCATCGAGGAGTCCGCGGCACGCGTGCGCGCGGCTCTCGGCGACCCGTCGGCGTCGCTCGACTCGCAGCCACGTCTGCTGCGGTCGCTCCATCGCGCCGGTCTCTTCGTCGAATCGACGAGCAAGTGGGAGCTGTCCGAGCACGACCATCCGGTGGTGGAACCCCTCCTGGCGTACAAGAAGCTGATGCGCCTGTACACCGCGAACGGGTGGGCGTGGATGTCGGAGTGGGTTAACGACGGCCGGTTCCGGCCCGTGTACGTGCCGGCGGGCGTCGTCACCGGCCGCTGGGCGTCATCCGGCGGGGGAGCGCTGCAGATTCCCCGGGCGCTCCGTGTCGCGGTTCGCGCCGACCCGGGGTGGACGCTCGTCACGGCCGACGTGGCGCAGCTGGAACCCCGCGTCCTGGCGGCGATGGCGCGCGACACCGCTCTCGCCGACGCCGCGCGCGGCCGCGACCTGTACGCGGGTGTCGTCGAGGCCGGCGCGGTGGCCACGCGCGCCGAGGCGAAGATCGCGATGCTCGGGGCGATGTACGGCGCGACGACCGGGGAGAGCGGCCGTCTCCTTCCCCGTCTGCGGCGCACCTTCCCCCGGGCCATGGCGCTCGTCGACCATGCGGCGCGCGTCGGCGAAGAGGGCGGTGTCGTGTCGACGTGGCTCGGCCGCACCTCGCCCGGACCGGGCGAGGCGTGGCGTGCGGTGCAGTCGCGGGCCGGCGACGCCGAGGCATCCGGGATCGACGAGACCCGCGCCCGCCGCTCCGCGCGCGACCGGGGGCGCTTCACGCGCAACTTCGTGGTGCAGGGAACGGCCGCCGAATGGGCTCTCGCCTGGCTCGCCGATCTGCGCGGGCGCCTCGCGGCTTTCGAACCCATGGATGCCGCGGACGCCGCGCCCCGCTCCGGCCCGGTGTTCGAGCGCCGCCCGCACCTGGCGTTCTACCTGCACGACGAGATCATCGTGCACACGCCGGTCGTTCACGCCGAGGCCGTCGCCGCGGCCGTCCGCGAGTCGGCGGCGACCGCTCAACGCCTTCTCTTCGGCTCGTTCCCCCTGGACTTCCCGCTCGACCTCCGAATCGGCGAGACGGCGGAGAAGGCGTGATCGGCCCGCGTAGACTCGAGGGTGCGAATGGGTCGGCTGGACGGTCGCGTCACGGGTTCGCCCGTGCCGAGGAACGTCCGGGCTCCACAGGGCAGGACGGTGGGTAACGCCCACCCGGAGCAATCCGCGAGACAGTGCCACAGAGAGCAGACCGCCCCACCGGTCCCTGAGCTTGTCGAAGGGCCGCGGGGTAAGGGTGAAAGGGTGGTGTAAGAGACCACCGGGGTCGTGGTGACACGACCCGCACGGTAAACCTCGTCCGGAGCAAGGCCAGACAGGGGATGTTGACGCGGCTCGCCGAGTCCCCGGGTAGGCCGCTGGAGCGGCACGGCAACGTGTCGCCGAGAGAGATGACCGTCCACGGGGCGTTTCGCCCCCGGACAGAACCCGGCGTACAGGCCGACCCATTCGCTTCACGTCACTCGACCAGGCGAGTTCGCGCCGCGAGGACGGGCCTGCACGCCGGTTCGGCGAATGCGCCGGTCAGTCGCAGAGCGTCGCCTGAGCAGCCTGGGCGACGATGACGCCGTCACCCGGCTGAGCGGAGAGGCCCGCGGGAACGACGAGGATGACCTGGTCGGCGGGCGTTCCGGCCTCGAGCTGCTCGCACGTGCTCTCGCCGAGCGAGACCAACTCATCGTCCGTCGCCGAAGCGAGGTCGCCGAGCTTGCTGCGCACCTCGGTGAGGTAGGCGGCATCCTCCGACGAGGCCGGACTCGCGGTGTCTTCCGGCTCGACGACGACGGTCGTGTCGCCCGACGAGAAGGTCCCGGTCTGTCCGGGCATGACGGTGATGTTCTCCTCGGTCGTTTCGCTGGTGCATCCGGCGAGGAGCACAGCGGCGGTGGCGAGGACGAGGACAGCGGGGAGACGTTTCATGGCTCCACCATAGGAAAGCCGAAACGCGTCCGTCAGAAAGACGGCCTCACTTGACAGCGGGCAGCGCCTCGGGCACAGGCACGGCCAGCGAGGCTGCGCCGATGATCCCCGCGTTGTTGCGATGCTTCGCGGGGACGATGGGGGCACGCAGCTTGAGCAGGGGCAGGAACTGCTCGGAGTGCTTCGAGACCCCGCCGCCCACGACGATCAGGTCGGGGCTGAAGAGGAACTCCACGTAGTCGTAGTACCACTGCAGGCGCTTCGCCCATTTCTCCCACGAGAGTTCCTCGCGCTCCATCACGGAGTAGGCGGCGTAGCCCTCGGCGTCCCGCTTGTGACCGCTGCGCTGCAGATGGCCGAGCTCGCTGTTGGGGACGAGCACGCCGTCGTAGATCAGCGCCGAACCAATCCCGGTGCCGAGCGTCGTCAGGATGACGAGACCGTCGATACCCTTCGCGGCGCCGTATCGCACCTCCGCGACACCGGCGACATCGGCGTCGTTAGCGAAGTGAATGTCGCGAGACAGACCGTGCTCGAAGAACTTCTCCGCCTCGAAGCCGATCCACGACTTCGACACGTTGGCTGCCGAGAGGGTTCGTCCGCCCTTCACGATGGCCGGGAAGGCCACGCCGAGCGGCAGGTCTGCCGGCGCTTCGAGGGTCTCGAGCACCTCCTTGACGGCGGCGAGCACGTCGGCGGGCTCCGCGCCGGCGGGGGTCGCGACCTTGATGCGATCGCTGACCAACTCCCCGGCATCCAGATCGACGATCCCCGCTTTGATTCCGGTTCCGCCGATGTCCACTCCGACCGCGCGCGACGCATTCGTTGCCATGCCCTCCAGCCTATCCAGCCGAGCGGCCTGGATCAGTAGGATCGACAGAGGCCCGGCGGACAGCCGCCGCAGACGCTTGACCCACGCGAGGAGCGATCGTGAGCGACGAGAACACGAAGTACTGGTACAACCTGGAGACCCACGAGGTGGAGCAGGGATACGCCTCGCCGGCGATCGACCGTGCCGGGCCCTTCGACACCGCCGAAGAGGCGGCTCGCGCGCCCGAGATCCTGCGCGAGCGGTCGCGGCAGTGGGCCGAAGACGACGCCCGCGACGACCGCTGACCCGTCGACGGCGTCAACCGCTGACCGCACCGTACTGAGAACGAGGGATGACGACGATGGACAAGCAGCGCGATTTCGTTCTGCGCACGATCGAAGAACGCGGCGTGAAGTTCGTGCGCCTGTGGTTCACGGATGTCGTGGGCACGCTGAAGTCGGTGGCGATCGCGCCGGCCGAGGTCGAGGGGGCCTTCACCGAGGGCCTCGGATTCGACGGCTCGGCCATCGAGGGTCTCACGCGTTCGTACGAGTCGGACCTGCTCGCCCACCCCGACCCGACGACCTTCCAGATCCTGCCGTGGCGCGGCGAGATCGACCCCACGGCGCGCATGTTCTGCGACATCACGACGCCCGACGGCCAGCCCGCCGTGGCCGACCCGCGCCACGTGCTCAAGCGCACGCTCGCCAAGGCCGCCGACGCCGGGTTCACGTTCTACACGCACCCCGAGATCGAGTTCTACCTCCTCAAGTCGTCCCAGCTGGGCGCCGACGGACGCCCCGAGCCCGTCGACTCGGCCGGCTACTTCGACAACGTCCCCGGCGGCACGGCTCACGACTTCCGCCGTCGCTCGGTGCGCATGCTCGAAGACCTCGGCATCTCCGTCGAGTTCAGCCACCACGAGGGCGGCCCCGGCCAGAACGAGATCGACCTGCGCTACGCAGACGCGCTCACGACCGCCGACAACATCATGACCTTCCGCACGGTCGTGAAGGAGGTCGCGATCGAGCAGGGCGTCTACGCCACGTTCATGCCGAAGCCGATCAGCGGCCAGCCCGGCAGCGGCATGCACACGCACCTGTCGCTCTTCGAGGGCGACATGAACGCGTTCTACGAAGAGGGCGCGCAGTACCAGCTGTCGAAGGTCGGCCGTCACTTCATCGCGGGCCTGCTGCGCCACGCGAACGAGATCTCGGCCGTCACCAACCAGTTCGTCAACTCGTACAAGCGCCTGTGGGGCGGCGACGAGGCTCCCAGCTTCATCTGCTGGGGCCACAACAACCGGTCGGCGCTCGTGCGCGTGCCGCTGTACAAGCCGAACAAGGGTCAGTCGACGCGGGTTGAGTACCGCGCGCTCGACTCCGCCGCGAACCCGTACCTGTCGTACGCGCTCATGCTCGCGGCCGGCCTCAAGGGCATCGAAGAGGAGTACGAGCTCCCCGCCGAGGCCGAAGACAACGTCTGGTCGCTCAGCGACGCCGAGCGCCGTGCGCTCGGATACGCGCCGCTGCCCGCGAGCCTCGACCACGCCCTCGAGTACCTCGAGGAGTCGGAGCTCGTCGCCGAGACGCTCGGCGAGACGGTCTTCAAGTACGTGCTGCTCAACAAGCGTCGCGAATGGCAGCAGTACCGCGCTCAGGTGACGCCGTTCGAGCTCGCGAGCAACCTCGAGGCACTCTGACACCGCCCGACAGGACACCGATGATGTCGGGCGATCGATCGACGGCGCTCACGGCCCTGGCGCGCATCGGCTTCTCGCGACTCGCCGAGGCCGATGCGCTCCTCGGCGAGCTCGACGAGCTGGTCGGCGTCGAGCGGACGGATGCCACGGCCCTGGCGCAGCGCGTCGCGGACCCCGATCGCGCCCTGTCGGCGATCGTGCAGATCGCTCGACGGAACACGGATGCGGTGCGCGCCTGCGCCGCAGACGCCGGAGCGTGGCGCGCGCTCTGGGACATCGTGGGCGCCTCGGACGGGTTCGCGGAGTTCTACCTCCGTCATCCGGAGGAGCTCGCGCACCTCGCCGGCGCCGGTCTGACCATCCCCGACGAGCAGGAGATGCGTGCCGACCTCCTGGCATCCGTCGGCGACGAGAACGGCTTCGCGGCGGATTCCTCGGATGCCGCGTGGGTGGCGTTGCGAGTGCGCTATCGGCGCATCCTGGCCCGGATCGCCGCGTACGACCTGGGGCAGGACGACCCGGCCGCCGCGATCGACATGGTCTCGGCATCCCTCGCCGACCTGGCCGGAGCGGCGCTCGAGGCTTCGCTGAGCGTCGCTCGTGCGCGTGTGGCCGGGCCCGGGCCGGCGGCGTTTCCGCGCGCCCAGGTCGAGGCGACGCAGTTCGCGATCATCGCGATGGGCAAGACCGGTGCCCGCGAGCTGAACTATGTCAGCGACGTCGACGTGATCTTCGTCGGCGGGTCGGCTGACGAAGAGGTCGTGTCCGAGGCGCGCGCGATCGACATCGGGACGCGCCTGGCCGTGCAGACGATGCGCGGCATCTCGGGGCCTGAGATCGAGCCGCCTCTGTGGGAGGTCGACCCGAACCTCCGCCCCGAAGGGAAGCAGGGAGCGCTCGTACGCAGCCTCGGCTCGCACCGGCAGTACTACGACCGGTGGGCGAAGAGCTGGGAGTTTCAGGCGCTCTTGAAGGCGCGCGCGATCGCGGGCGACGCGCAGCTCGGCGCCGACTACGTCTCGGCGATGCAGCCTCTCGTGTGGCACAGCGCCGCGCGCGAGAACTTCGTCGAGGGCGTGCAGCGCATGCGCGAGCGCGTGACCGACCACATCCCGGCGAGCGAGATCAACCGTCAGCTGAAGCTCGGTCCCGGCGGCATCCGCGATGTCGAGTTCACGGTGCAGCTGCTTCAGCTCGTGCACGGGCTCACCGACGAGCGGATCCGCCAGCGCGGCACGCTCGAAGCGTTGGACGCGCTCGTCGCCGAGGGCTACATCGGGCGTTCCGAGGCCGAGGCGTTCGCGCGCGACTACCGCCTGCTGCGTCTGCTTGAGCATCGCCTGCAATTGCGGGGTCTGCGCAGGACGGCGCTCCTCCCCGAGAAGCCCGACGATCTTCGCGTCCTCGCGCGGGCGACGCGATTGGCGGATTCCGCCGAGGGGGTTCAGGCCGCGTGGGAGGCCATCAAACGCGAGGTGCGCGACATCCACGTGCGCCTCTTCTACCGTCCGCTGCTCTCCGCCGTGGCGGCCCTGCCCGAGGGGGAGCGCACCCTCTCGACCGAGCAGGCGCGCGACCGCCTCGCCGCGATCGGCTTCCGCGATCCTGCCGGCGCCCTGAGGCACATCGCCGCGCTGACCACCGGGTTGAGCCGCAAGGCCACCATTCAGCGGCACCTCATGCCGGTGATGATCCGCTGGTTCGCCGATGGCGTCGACCCCGACTACGGGCTCCTGGTTTTCCGGCGCATCAGCGAGCGACTGGGGAACACACCCTGGTTCCTCCGTGTGCTTAGAGACTCCGCCGGTGCGGCCGAGAGCCTGACGCGTGTGCTGTCGGGATCGCGCTACATCGGCGAGCTGATGGAGTGGATACCCGAAGCGGTGGCATGGCTCGACGACGATGCTCTGCTCCGCCCACGCTCGGGCAAGGCGCTCGAAGATGAGGCGCGAGCCATCCAGACGCGATGGCAGAACATCGACGACGCCATGCGGTCGGTACGCGCGCTCCGTCGTCGCGAGATGCTCCGTGTCGCGATGGCGGCTGTGCTCGAGGTGGTGTCGCTGGAGGAGCTCTCCGACGCTCTGACCACCATCACCGAGACGACGATCCAGGCGACGCTCCGCGCCGTCCGCCGCGCCGTCGTCCCGCCGGAGGACGATGACCTCGACTTCTCGGTCATCGCGATGGGACGCTTCGGCGGTCGAGAGCTCGGTTTCGGGTCGGATGCCGACGTGATGTACGTCTATCGCGCGAACGGCCTCGATCCTCAGCGCGCGAACAACCTGGCGCTGAAGATCGTCGCCGGCCTGCGCGAGCATTCCGAGGACCACCGCCTCCCGCTCGATCTCGACGCCGAGTTGCGCCCCGAGGGTCGCAGTGGCCCTCTGGCCCGCTCCCTCGACGCGTACGCCGAGTACTACCGCCGCTGGTCGTTGTCGTGGGAGGCGCAGGCCCTCCTGCGCGCCCGCGGCGTCGCCGGCAGCGTCAAGCTCATCAACGACTTCATGGCTCTCGCCGACGAGGTGCGCTACCCCGAGAAGGCCGACCCGAACGGTTTGCGCGAGATCCGTCGCATCAAGGCACGCGTCGAGAACGAGCGGCTTCCGCAGGGTGCCGACCCCGCACGTCACCTCAAGCTCGGTCCGGGGTCGCTCAGCGACGTCGAGTGGCTCGTCCAGATCCTCCAGCTGCAGCACGCCCGCGCCGTGCCGGGTCTTCGGACAACGTCGACCCTCGGAGCGCTCCGCGCGGCCGTCGATGCCGGCCTCGTCCCGGCCGACGCGGCCGAGAAGCTCGCGGCATCCTGGCACCTGGCGAGCCGCCTCCGTTCGGCCAACACCCTGCTCTCGGGCCAGACGAGCGACGTGCTCCCCGCCGACCGCGCCCGTCTCGACGGCATCGGACGCATCCTCGAGTATCCGCCGCGCTCAGCGACCCGTGTCGAGGAGGACTACCTCGCCGCGACCCGCCGTGCCCGACGCGTCTTCGAGAAGCTCTTCTACGGGTGATCTCCGTTCGGTGGCGGGCCCGCGGTCCGAGATCGCGCGCCGGTCACGACATCAGGCGCTCGCGCACCTCTCGACGCAGGACCTTGCCCACGAGCGAGCGCGGGAGGTCGTCGACGATGATCACGCGCCGCGGGACCTTGTAGGCAGCCAGGCGGGTCTTGCAGAAGTCGCGCACCGCGTCCGGCTCGAGGTCGACCCCGTCGCGGACGACGATCGCGGCAGCGACGTCTTCGCCGCCCCGCGGCTTGGGCAGCGCGACGACGGCGGCAGCCTCGATATCGGGATGAGCGACGAGCGCGTCCTCGACCTCGCTGGGCGAGACGTTGAACCCGCCCGTGATGATGATCTCTTTCAACCGGTCGACGATCGTGACGAAACCGTCGGGGGAGACGGAGGCGATGTCGCCCGTGCGCAACCACCCTCCGTCGAGCAGCGTCTCGGCGGTGTCGGTCGGGCGGTTCCAGTAGCCCTGGAACACCTGTGGACCGCGCAGGAGCAGTTCGCCCGTATCGCCGAGGGGTACATCGCTCTCGGGGTCGGCGGGATCGACCACGCGGATCTCGGTGCTGGGGAACGGCACGCCCACCGTGCCCGGCCTGCGAGACGGACCGATCGGGTTGCCGAGCGCGACGGGCGAGGACTCGGTCATGCCGTACCCCTCGACGAGCAGACCGCCGGTGGCGGCCTCCCAGCGATCCACGGTCGCGACGGGCAGGCTCATCGCCCCCGAGATCGCGAAACGCACGGTCGACAGATCGATCGTGCCGCGAGCGGCCGCGCGGGCGAGCTGGTCGTAGATGGGCGGAACCGCGGGCAGGAAGGTCGGTGGGCTCTTCCGGATCGCGGATGCCACGAGCTCGAGATCGTACTTCGGGAACAGCACGAGCTTCGCGCCGATGCTCATCGCGAACGTCAGGCACAGAGTGAGCCCGTACGCGTGGAACAGAGGAAGGACGCCGTAGAACGTCTCTTCCCCGTCATGCAGACCCGGCACCCAGGCGCGGCCCTGCATCGCGTTGGCGCGCAGGTTCGCGTGCGTCAGTACTGCCCCCTTGGGACTGCCCGTCGTGCCGCTCGTGTACTGGAGGAGCGCGATGTCGTCGAGTCGCGGTCCGGCCTGCTTTCGCGACAGCGTGCCGTGGCCGAGCAGCGTCTCCCACCGGCGGACCCGCTTCGACGTAGGGGCGGCGGTGAGCTGCGCGCGGGCCTCCCGGGCTTTGCGTACGGGCAGGCGCAGCGCGAGGCGCTGGAAGCGCGGCATGGCGGATGTGATGTCGACGCTGACGACGTGCTCGAGCGCCAGGTCGGAGGGGAACTCGGCAACGGTGTCGGCGACCTTGTCCCACACGATCGCGAACCGCGCGCCGTGATCCTCGAACTGGTGTCGCAACTCGCGAGGGGTGTAGATCGGGTTGTGCTCGATGACGATCGCACCGAGCCGGAGGGCCGCGTAGAACGCGACCACGTGCTGCGGACAGTTGGGAAGCACGAGGGCGACCCGATCACCGGCGCGCACACCGAGCCGACGAAGACCCTCGGCGGCCCGGTCGACGAGCTTTCCCAGCTCGCGGTAGGTCGTCGTCGCGCCGAAGAACTCGAGCGCGGGGCTCTTGCCGTACCGCGACACGCTCGCGGCCATCATCTCGGGCAGAGTCTGCGTCGGCTCGTCGATCTCGTGCGGGACTCCTTCTGCGTAGGAGCTCAGCCAGGGACGCGAAGCGTAGGGGAGGGGCATGGCATCCATCCTTCCGCGCCCCTCCGACATCCCGGCAGCACGGCACCTGTGGGGATGCCGGGAGCGTGGAGCCTCTACGCGTGCGACCTGTTGCGCTGCTCCGCTGCTCGCGCTGCGAGATACAGCGGAACGGCGAAGATGAGCAGAACCGCCGCA
Organism: Microbacterium sp. Kw_RZR3; assembly: GCF_029222405.1. Lineage (NCBI taxonomy): Bacteria > Bacillati > Actinomycetota > Actinomycetes > Micrococcales > Microbacteriaceae > Microbacterium > Microbacterium sp. Kw_RZR3. The sequence goes on from NZ_JARHXC010000070.1 coordinate 25,126, forward strand.
CCGATCCACCCGCTGAGGCCGCGAAGCGCGGGAGCCGCGAACATCGCCGTCGCACCCACGGCCACGAGAACGCCCGCAAGAACGCCGTAAAGCCGCATGCCGTAGAGCGAGATGAACGTGAGGTAGTGAGCGCCGACGATGATCAGCGAAGCGGGAAGGAAGAGCGTCGGCGCCACGCTGCCGAGGGCGATCGCCACGAGCAGTCCGAGCGGAACGGTGAAGGCGCTCTGCATCGCCAAGGCGGCTGACGGGTGCCCCCTCGGAAGGAACGCTGGCCCACCCAGAATCTTCAAGACGAGAGCTGAGAGGGGGAAGATCATCATGCCACCGAGGAACAAGACCGACATCGACAGCCAGATCGACCCCCAGAGAGAGGCGGCCGACGCCGCCGCCCAGATCACGGCCGACACGAGCGGCCCCGAGAATCCGCCCCGATACAGCCGACGCACATCCGCCTGGGCGGTTTCGACATCCATATGGCTCATCCTGGCAGGCCGCGCGCCCCGCGTTGGGGACGCCCTCGCCTCGACGCCGGAATCGTCCTACCCTGGCGCCATGTGCCGGAACATCGTCCCCCTCCACAACTTCACCCCGCCCGCGACGGATGCCGAGTGCCACGACGCCGCTCTCCAGTTCGTCCGCAAGATCGTGGGGACGACGAAACCGTCGAGGGCCAACCAAGAGGTCTTCGATCGCGCGGTGGCCGAGATCGCGGCATCCGTTCGTCATCTTCTCGACGACCTGGTGACGAACGCCCCTCCAAAGGTCCGCGAGGAGGAAGCAGCGAAACGACAGGCGCGCTCCGCCGAACGGTACGAGGCGATCCGCGTGTTCCAGGAGCAGAAGCGGGCGGCGCGGGCGGCGTCCTGACCGGTCTCAGCCTTCGGTGAACCGCTCGAACAGGGGAGTGGCATCCGGTCTTTCGAGGTCCGGGATGCCATCGTCCTCCGGGACCGCGGTGAGCGGTCCACGCAACTGGTCAAGGAGCGCCGTGGGATCGCCGGGCTCGCAGGTGGAGGTCGCGCGAACCTCGAGCACATCGACCACGCCGCCCGATGCACCGGCCGGAATCATGTCGACGTCCAACCGAGACACCTTTGCCTCCGGCTTGCCTGCCACGATCACGGTGTTCTCGATGCCCTCGCCGTAGGTGGGCGACGGAGCGACCTGCCAGCCGTTGTCTGTCATCCACGCTCGGAGATCGGCCATGCGCTGCAGCCCCTGTCCGTCGAAGGAGAAACCCTCCGGCAGGTTCCGGCGCAGGATGAACTCGTATCCGTCTTCGCATCGTGCAGGAATGTCGCCATACTCTCCGACGCGCCACTCTCCGGCGTAGATCTGCTCCTGCACCTCGGCGACGGCGGCCTTGAAGTTGAGGTTCACCGCCTGCGCCCGGGTGAAGCTCTCTTCGCCGGCCGCTGAGCGCGATGGTGCGGCGCCAGAGCCGTCGCACCCGGACAGCAGAATCACGACGGTGATCGCACCGATAGCCAGCGCGAACGGCCTTCGTCGTTCGATCATCGACCCATCCTGCCAAACCCGCGGGCCGCCGTGAGACCGGTCGGACGAACGACGACGCCCGCCCCCACGAAACGGCGGGGACGGGCGTCTTTCAGCGATCAGGCGATCAGACCCCGAAGTACAGTTCGTACTCGAACGGGTGCGGACGCTGAGCGATCGGCTGGATCTCGTTCTCGATCTTGTACTCGATCCAGGTCTCGATGAGCTCCTCGGTGAAGACGCCACCGGCGAGCAGGAACTCGTGGTCGGCGCGGAGGGCCTCGAGCGAGTCGAGCAGCGAGTTCGGAACCTGCGGGATGTTCTTCGCCTCTTCGGCCGGGAGCTCGTAGAGGTCCTTGTCGACGGGCTCGTGCGGCTCGATGCGGTTCTTGATGCCGTCGATGCCGGCCATCAGCTGAGCGGCGAACGCGAGGTACGGGTTACCCGAGGCGTCGGGGGCGCGGAACTCGATGCGCTTGGCCTTCGGGTTCGTGCCCGTGATCGGGATACGGATCGCCGCCGAGCGGTTACCGGCCGAGTACACCAGGTTGACCGGCGCCTCGAAGCCCTTCACCAGGCGGTGGTAGCTGTTGAGGGTCGGGTTGGTGAAGGCGAGCACGGCGGGGGCGTGAGCCAGGATGCCGCCGATGTACCAGCGGGCGATGTCGGAGAGGCCGCCGTAGCCGGTCTCGTCGTAGAACAGCGGCTTGCCGTCGTTCCACAGCGACTGGTGGGTGTGCATGCCCGAACCGTTGTCGCCGAAGAGCGGCTTCGGCATGAAGGTGGCGACCTTGCCCCACTCTTCAGCGGTGTTCTTGACGATGTACTTGAACTTCAGGATGTCGTCGGCCGCGTGCACCATGGTGTCGAAGCGGTAGTTGATCTCGGCCTGGCCGCCGGTGCCGACCTCGTGGTGGGCGCGCTCGAGGATGAGGCCCGCGTCGATCAGCTTGAGGCTGATGTCGTCGCGCAGGTCAGCCTGCTTGTCGACGGGAGAGACCGGGAAGTAGCCACCCTTGTAGGGCGTCTTGTTGGCGAGGTTTCCGCCCTCTTCGACGCGGCCCGTGTTCCAGGCGCCTTCCTCGGAGTCGACCGAGTAGAAGCTCGCGTTCTGCTTCACTTCGTAGCGGACGTCGTCGAAGATGTAGAACTCGGCCTCGGGAGCGAAGAAGGCGGTGTCGGCGATGCCGGTGGAGGCGAGGTACTTCTCAGCCTTCTTGGCGACCTGACGCGGGTCCTTCGAGTAGATCTCGCCGTTGCGCGGGTTGTAGATGTCGAAGACCATGACGAGCGTCTTCGCCTCGCGGAACGGGTCGAGGTACGCCGTCGTCACGTCGGGGATGAGCTGCATGTCCGACTCGTGGATGTTCGCGAACCCGCGGATCGACGAGCCATCGAACAGCTGTCCGACGGTGAAGAACTCCTCGTCGACGGTCGAGGCGGGGATGTTGAAGTGCTGCTGCACACCAGGAAGGTCCGTGAAACGGATGTCGAGGAACTTGACGTCCTCGTCCTGGATGAACTTCAGCACCTCGGACGAATCTTTGAACATGAAGACTCCAGAGGTAGAACATTCGGGATGGGCGGGCCGCGGCTCGCCTCCTCGACCATACCCAGAACCGGTGTCTCGGTCATATCTCGCATGTTTCGGGGATGTTACGCGGACCCGATTACGCTGGGGTCGTGACCGCTGCGACCGACAACGAATATCCGGGCCAGCGGCTCGGCCTTCCCCGCGAGGGCCGCGGCTCCATCGCCCGGCCCGGACGGCGCATCGCCGCCCTGTTGATCGACGTCGCGAGCGCCGGTCTCATCGGCTTCGCCTTCTTCTCGAGCCCCGATCCTGTGACCGGCGTGCCGTTTGCGAATCCCATCGCGACGAACCTCATCTTCTTCGCCGTGCAGATTCTGTTCATCCCGTTGATCGGCGGAAGCCCGGGGCACCGACTCATGGGGATGCGTCTCGAATTGGCATCCGGGGGATGGGTGGGCGTGTGGCGCCCGATCGTCCGCACGATCCTTCTGGCGCTCGTGATCCCCGCGGTGGTGTGGGACTCAGACCAGAGAGGTCTGCACGACAAGGCCGTCGGAACGGTTCTCGTCCGCAGTTGACAGCAGAAAGGCCCCGCCTCGGCGGGGCCTTCCTCGTGGGTCAACGGGGGCGCGGTGCCCGCATCTTGTTCGGGTCGACGCCCTTCGGGATCGGCAGCGAGGCCAGGCCCTGCGAGACGGAGGAAACGCGCTTGATGACGGCCGCCATGGTGGCACGGTCGACCTTCTTCGGCAGCGCCTTGATCCTCGAGGCGAGGTCCTTGATGGCGACCTCGTCCTCGCCGTGACCGACGTAGATGACCGTGATGGGCACGCCGGTGGCGACGCGCTGCACGCGGGCTCGCTCTTCACCCATGAGCCGGGAAAGTCGCGTGCGCGATCCCTCGCCGATGAGGACGACACCGCCGCGGCCAATTGCACGGTAGACCGCTTCCTGCGTGCGGGGGTTCACGCCGATGGGCGTTTCCGACGCCTGCCAGTTGCGGCCGAGCGACGACGACAGGACGTGGCCGGTGGCCCCCGGCATCCCGTCGATCTTCTTGTACATCGCGTGGGTCGACAGGCGCGTCATCGTGATCATTCCGCCCAGGATGCCGGCCAGCAGGCCCGTGAAGCCCCACAGGATCACGCTCCAGACGGCCACCGGCGGGATGAGGAACCCGATCAGCACGCCGAGCGCGGCGCCCACCAGTACGATGCCGGCCAGCGCGAACGGGAGCCAGCGGTACTCCTTCTGCGTGAAGGTGTAGAGCGTGCGAAGCTGCGAGAAGAATCCCGGACGCTTCTCAGGGGTGGTGGTACGAGCGGCCATAGGAACGATTCTATCTTCGCGCGTGACGCCGCCTCTCCTCCCCAGCCGGTCGATGCTCCGCTCTGTCCACGATTGCCCTCGTGAATGCCGCGCGCGGTCGCGGGAAAGCGCACGATCGACGGATGATCGCGTCTGCCGCCCCTCCCGTCGTCGAACGCCTCGACGACTACCTCCACCGCCGCTCACGGAGCGGTCTTCCGCTGTCGCCCGGCGAGGTCGTGACCCTCGCGGTGGGTGTTCTGCGCGGATGCCATCGCGCGGAAGACCGCTCCCATCGAGGCTTCTGGGCGCTGACGGCCCGGGGCTGTCCGACACTGCTGGATGAGGGAGAGGGCGAGGGCGACGACGTCCTGGCCGAGACGGCTCGCGTTCTCGCGCGCCTTGCGGACATGACCGATCGCGACGGACGGCCCCTCGTCGAGCGTGCACGGGACACCGTGTTGACCGACCCTCCCCGCGCCTGGGAGGAGGCGGAACGACGACTCTTCGCGTGGGCCGATCCTGTTCCCCTGGTCCTCGGCCCCCTCGCGCCGATCGTCGCGGCCGACACCGGACCCGTTAGGGCTCCCGCGGCCTCGGCATCCGGCTTCCTCACCACCGTCGATGCGGACGTGGCGACCATGGTCGCCGAAGCCGTGCGCGACGTGCGTGAGAAGCTGCGCCGTGTCCGCCACCTCCGCTGGATCACGTTCGGCGCCGTGGCGGTCGCCACCGCGCTCGTGCTCGGATTGCTCCTTCCGTCCTCCGCACCTGCGTCGATTCCCGCCGGCGATCCCGGCCCGTCCGCCACCACGTGGGCGGACGAAGAGATTCCGGATGCCACGCCTCCGGCGACGCCGACTCCGTCCGGTCATCCGACGGTTCTCGATCTCGGCGGTACGACCCACCTCCTCGACGTACAGACGCGCACACCGGCGCCGTCGGAGACCTCGGCGGACGGGGAGATCGTCGCCTCCGCGCGCGCACTGCTCGAATCGTATGCGGCATGCGCCGGAGAGCCGGGATGCGAGCAGCGGCTCAGAGAGGGTCGAGCAGCCGGCGACGACGAGACACCGATGAACCCGGCCGTCGCGGACATCACCCTGGTCGATGACTTCGGGGGACTCGCTGTCTTCCGTCTGGACGCTGGCGATCGACGACAATACGTGACGCTCGTGCGCGACAAAGACCGATGGCTGGTCCGCGCCGTCAGATCGGGCACGGACCAGCCATCATGAGCCGGTTGCAGCGGGGATCAGATCCCGACGTCTCCCTCGAACTGAGCCGCCTCGAGGCGTGCCTTCACCGCGCCGAGGAAGCGAGCGGCGTCCGCACCGTCGATGATGCGGTGATCGTAGGAGAGCGCCAGGTACACGTACGAGCGCACGGCGATCGCATCCTTGCCGTCGACCGAGACGACACCCGGCTTCTTCACCACGGCACCGAGGCCGAGGATCGCCGACTGCGGCAGGAAGACGATGGGCGTGTCGAACAGCGCGCCGCGCGAACCGGTGTTGGTCAGCGTGAACGTGCCGCCGGCGAGCTCGTCGGGCTTCAGCTTGTTGTCACGGGTGCGAGCCGCCAGGTCGGCGATCTCGCGCGCGAGCTGAGCGATGTTCTTCTCACCCGCGTCCTTGACGACCGGCGTCAGCAGACCACGCTCGGTGTCGACGGCGATCGCGACGTTCTCCTGGGCGGGGTAGACGATCTCGTCGCCCTCGACCGTCGAGTTGATGATCGGGAAGGCCTTGAGGGCCTCGATCGCCGCGATGGCGAAGAACGGCAGGAACGAGAGCTTGTCGCCCGTCTTCTGCTGGAACTCGCCCTTCACGCGGTCACGGAGCGCCGCGACCTTCGTCACGTCGACCTCGACGACGGTCGTGAGCTGCGCGGTGGCCTGCATCGATGCGACGGCGCGTTCGGCGATGACCTTGCGCAGACGCGACATCTTCTGCGTCGTGCCGCGAAGCGGCGACACCTCGACAGGCGCAGGAGCAGACGGAGCAGCAGCCGCGGGAGCCGCCGCCGGAGCCGACTTCGCGGCCTCGGCCGCCTTCAGGACGTCTTCCTTGCGGATGCGTCCACCGACTCCGCTCCCCTTGACCGTGGTCAAGTCGACGCCCTGCTGCTGGGCGAGACGCCGGACGAGCGGGGTGACGTAGGTGACGTCATCGTTGGACGAGACTGCGGGCGCCTGCTCGGCGGGCTTCTCCGCGGCCGGAGCCGGGGCCTCGGCGGGCTTCTCGGCGGCGGGCTGCGGAGCGGGCTTCTCTTCCACGGCGGGAGCGGGCTGCTCGGCCGGCTTCTCCTCGGCGGCCGGGGCGGGCGCGGGAGCCTCGGCAGGAGCGGGAGCACCGCTGCCGATGCGCGCGAGCGTGGCGCCAACGGCAACCGTCTCGTCTTCCTGGACGACGATCTCCTGGAGGGTTCCGGCGACCGGCGAGGGGATCTCGGTGTCGACCTTGTCGGTCGAGATCTCGAGCAGCGGCTCGTCCACGGCGACATCGTCGCCGACGGCCTTCAGCCAGCGCGTGACGGTGCCCTCGGTGACGCTCTCACCGAGCTCGGGGAGCTTGACGTCCGTCGCGTCGCCGGACGACGCCGGGGAGGGCTGTGCGGCTGCTGCCGGAGCCTCGGCGGGGGCAGCCTCCTCGGCGGGGGCTTCCTCCTGCGCGGCAGCCTCCTCCTGAGCGGCGGGCGCGGCCTCGGGCGCGGCGTCCGACGAACCGGCGCCGGACCCGTCGCCGATCTTCGCCAGCACGGCGCCGACCTCGACGGTCTCGTCTTCTTGCACGAGGATCTCTTCGATCACGCCCGAAACGGGCGAGGGGATCTCGGTGTCGACCTTGTCGGTCGAGATCTCCAGCAGACCCTCGTCCTCCTGGACGGTGTCACCGACCTGCTTCAGCCAGCGGGTGACCGTTCCCTCGGTCACGCTCTCGCCGAGAGCGGGGAGGACGACGGAAGTGCTCATGGATATGTCTCCTTCGTACCGGATGCGGTATCTAGCTTAGTGACCGGTTCGTGGTCAAAGTGCGTGCAGGGGCTTTCCGGCGAGAGCCAAGAAGGCTTCGCCGAGCGCCTCGCTCTGGGTGGGGTGCGCGTGGACGAACGGCGCGATGTCTTCCGGGTGGGCCTCCCAGCCCACCGCGAGCTGGGCCTCGGTGATCAGTTCGCCCACGCGGTCGCCCACGAGATGCGCACCGACGACCGGCCCGTCGACCCGCCGGACGATCTTGACGATCCCCGACGTTCCGATGATCTCACTCCGGCCGTTCCCGGCGAGGTTGTAATCGTAGGCGCGGACGGCCTCGGATCCGTAACGATCCTGTGCCTGGGCCTCGGTGAGACCGACGGACGCGACCTCCGGGTGCGAGTAGGCGACGCGAGGGACGTCGGAGTCGGAGACGAGCACGGGAGACAGGCCCGCAATCTCCTCCGCGACGAAGATGCCCTGCTGGAAGCCCCGGTGCGCCAGTTGCAGTCCGGGCACGATGTCGCCTACCGCCCAGACGTGGGCGGCTGCGGTGCGCAGACGTTCGTCGGTCTGCACGAAACCGCGGTCGAGGACGACACCGGCCTCCTCGTAGCCGAGGCCGGCGGTGGCCGGACCCCGGCCGACCGCCACCAGGACGTAGTCCGCCGACAGCTCCGCCCCGTCATCGAGGACCACGGTGATGCCGTGCTCGTCCTGTCGCGCCGAGTCGAATCGCCGACCGAGCCGGAACTCGATGCCCCGCTTGCGGAACGCGCGCTCGAGGGCCTTGCTGGATGCGACATCCTCCGCGGGCAGGAGGTGGGGGAGTGCCTCGACGATCGTGACGTCGACGCCGAAAGAGCGCCAGACGCTCGCGAACTCGACGCCGATGACGCCGCCGCCCAGAACGACGACGCGCTGCGGGACCACGTCGAGGTCGAGAGCCTGCTCGCTGGTGAGAACGCGCCCCCCGATCTCGAGCCCGGGAAGGCTGCGGCTGTACGACCCCGTCGCCAGAATCACATCGGCGCCCCGGTAGAGGTCGGCGCCGACGCGCACCGCCGGTCCGGTCTCGAGGGATCCCTCCCCGCGGACGACGCGAATGCCGCGCGCCGAGATGAGCCCCTCGAGCCCTTTGAACTTCTTGGCCACGATGCCCTCGCGGTAAGCGCGCACCCCGGCCGGGTCGATGCCGGTCAAACTCGCGTTCACGCCGATGTTCGCCGCATCGCGTGCCGCATCCGCGACCTCGGCCGCGTGCAGAAGGGCCTTGGTCGGGATGCAGCCCCGATGCAGGCACGTGCCCCCGAGCTTGTCCTTCTCGACGAGGACCACGTCCTTGCCCAGCTCGGCGAGACGAAGGGCAGCGGCGTACCCGCCGCTCCCACCCCCGAGGACGACGACGTCGGCGGAGTACTCGGTCATCGCGAGCTCGCCAGCAGCTCGACCAGCGAACGAACCGTCGCCGCCGTGACGCCCTTGTCGGTGTACCCGAACGGAGCACCCTTGTTCATTCCCACACCCGCGATGTCGAGGTGCACCCACGGGATGCGGGGGGCGTCGGCCTCGTCCGAGACCCGGCCGACGAAGTGGCGGAGGAAGAGCCCCGCGAAGAGCGAGCCTCCCGCCGGGTCGCCGATCTTGGCGTTCTGCAGGTCCGCGATGGGCGAGTCGAGGTCGTCGACCATGTGCGCCGGGAGCGGCAGCTGCCAGGCGAGCTCCGAGGCACGCGACGCGGCGGAGAGGTACTCGGCGACAGCGTCGTCTTCGCCCATCACGCCGGTGTGCCGGTTTCCGAGCGCGATCGTGATCGCGCCGGTGAGCGTGGCGACGTCGACGAGCAGATCGGGCCGCTCACGGCTCGCGGCAGCGAGGCCGTCGGCGAGCACGAGACGACCTTCGGCATCCGTGTTCAACACCTCCACGGTCGTCCCGTCGAGCGTGCGGAGCACGTCACCGGGACGCGTGGCCCGACCCGACGGCATGTTGTCGGCGATGCACAGCCACGCGCTCACCCGAACGGGCAGGGACATCTCGGCGGCGGCCTTGAGCACCGCGAGGACCGTCGCCGCACCGCACATGTCGTACTTCATGCCGACCATCGAGGCGGCGGGCTTCAGCGACAGGCCGCCGGTGTCGAACGTGATGCCCTTGCCGACGAGGGCGACGTGACGCTGCGCCCCGGTGGGGGAGTAGTCGAGGCGGACGAGGCGAGGCGGGCGGTCCGAGCCCTGACCGACACCCAGGATGCCGCCGTACCCGCCGTCGCGAAGCGCTTCCTCGTCGAGCACCTCGACGTCGACGGGCAGACCGGCGACCGCCTCGACCGCCGCGTCGGCGAAATCGGCGGGACCGAGCCACTCGGCGGGCGTGGTGACCAGATCCTTCACGAGAGCGACCGCGCCCGAGATGGCTGCCACGGCGACGACGTCCTCGTCGGCTGGGGCGTCGGACGAGAACACCGTGACGCGCTGCGCGCGGGTCTTCGGCGACTCCTTCTTGTATCCCGCGAAACGGTAGCCACCGAGGGCCGCCCCTTCGGCCAGCGGCCGCCATGCGGACGGCACCAGCGCCTGAACCGCGACGTGCTCGAAGCCCGTGAGCTGGCGCAGCCCTGCACCCGCCGCGTCGCGGAGGGCGGCGGCATCCGGATCGCTCCCCGCACCCACGACAGCGAGCGGCGTGGTGACCCCGGGCACATGCACCCGCTGGAACGAGCCGGGAGCTCCGGTGAATCCGACGGCCGTCAGAGCGGCACCGAGTCCGTTCCACTCCGCGGGGTCTGCACCTTCGCCCACAGGCTTGGCGACCACCAGAAGAATCGCATCGGCATCGGACTCGCGCAGGGGGGCGCTTGTGTGCGCCACGGGAGGAAAGGGCATGTCGTCCATCCTAGGTTCGCGTGTGTTCGCTAGCAGCGGGACGCTCCGGACCCCGACGTCCGACCCGGCTCGTAAGCTGGGGGGCATGCCGTATTCCGCACCGCTGTACGATCGCGCACCCTCCGCGCCGCCGGTGCCCTCGGGGCTTCCCCTGGTGATCGCGCTCACGGGGTTCACCGACGCCGGCGGGGCCGTCACCCGGCTCGTCGAGTACTTCCGCAACGACCTGGAGCCCCACGCCGTCGTCGCGTTCGACAACGACACGCTGCTCGACTACCGCGCTCGGCGCCCCTTGATCACATTCGTCGAAGACCACCTCAGCGACTACCGGCCGCCGCGGCTCGAGCTGTCGCTCGCCCACGACTCCCTGGGCAGCCCCTTCCTCCTCTTGGCGGGATACGAACCGGACTTCCTCTGGGAAGCCTTCGCCGAGAGCGTCCTCGAGCTCAGCGCCGGACTCCAGGTGTCGTCCGTGACGTGGGTGCACGCCATCCCGCTCCCCGTTCCGCACACGCGGCCGATCGGCACCACGGTCAGCGGCACGCGCTCCGATCTCGCCGAAGCGCACTCCGTCTGGCGCCCTCACACGCAGGTGCCCTCGACAGTCGGCCACCTGCTCGAGTACCGCTTCGCGGAGGCCGGCGCCAAGGTCGCCGGGTTCGCGCTACTGGTTCCGCACTATCTCGCCGACACCGAGTACCCCGCTGCCACCCTCGCCGCCCTCGACAGCCTCACGGTGGCCACCGGACTCGTCTTCTCCGGAGAAGTGCTGCGCGAGGAGAACCGCGACTTCCTCACGAAGGTGACCGAGCAGGTCACCGCGAGCGACGAGCTCACGCGCATGCTGCAGGGCCTCGAGGAACGCTACGACTCCTACATGGCCGGTTCGACCCAGGCGACGCCGATCATTCACACGGGTGATCTCCCCAGCGCCGACGAGCTGGCGGCCGAACTCGAGCGCTTCCTGGCGTCCGGTCCGAGCGACGACGACCGGCGCGGACCCCTCGGCTGATCCCGCTCCGCGCGGTCCGCGCATCCGAGAGCGCTTCTCGCGGAATGTGGGGACGCTCCTCCGCGTTACTACGCATAGATCCCCGGTGCGCGTCAAGTCCCGCGTCGAGGATGTGAGACAATGAAGAACCTGACCCGTTGTCATCCGGTCCAGGAGCCCCGCTCCTCGGCTCCGGACTTGACAAGGGTCTTACTAGTGTCCGAGAACGACCGGCGGCCGTGCAACGTACGTTCCCGGTGAAAGGCGAAACGTGGCAGGCACGAACACCAAGACCCGCTCCCGGAGTGCGAAGGACACCGACCTCGACACTTCCGAGGAGGCCGTGACGACGTCGACGAAGACGCCGGCGAAGAAGGCCCCCGCCAAGGCCAAGGCCACACCGGCCAAGGCCAAGACGAAGGCGAAGAAGGACGACGACCTCGAAGACGAAGAAGAGGTCGACGAAGAGGTCGATGTCGAACTCGACACCGACGACGACACCGACGACGACGACGAGGCGAAGCCCGCGGCGAAGAAGTCCGACGACGACAGCGACGACGACGACGAGACCCCGGCTGCGCCCGCCGAGGCCCTGCCGACCGGCGCGATCGTCATCTCGTCGAGCGACGAGGACGACGTTCCCGTCTACTCGGCGCAGATCACCGGCGCCACGGCCGACCCGGTCAAGGACTACCTGAAGCAGATCGGCAAGGTCCCGCTCCTGAACGCGGCCGAAGAGGTCGAGCTCGCGATGCGTATCGAGGCGGGCCTGTTCGCCGAAGAGAAGCTGTCGAACATGTCGGCGGCCGAGAAGACGAGCCAGCTGGGCCTCGACCTGCAGTGGGTCGCCCGCGACGGTCAGCGTGCGAAGAGCCACCTGCTCGGCGCCAACCTCCGTCTGGTCGTCTCGCTCGCCAAGCGCTACACCGGTCGCGGCATGCAGTTCCTCGATCTCATCCAGGAGGGCAACCTCGGCCTCATCCGTGCGGTCGAGAAGTTCGACTACACCAAGGGCTTCAAGTTCTCGACCTACGCCACCTGGTGGATCCGTCAGGCGATCACGCGCGCGATGGCCGACCAGGCCCGCACCATCCGCATCCCCGTGCACATGGTCGAGGTCATCAACAAGCTCGCTCGCGTCCAGCGCCAGATGCTGCAGGACCTCGGTCGCGAACCGACGCCCGAAGAGCTGAGCCGCGAACTCGACATGACCCCCGAGAAGGTCATCGAGGTGCAGAAGTACGGCCGCGAACCCATCTCGCTGCACACGCCCCTCGGCGAAGACGGTGACAGCGAGTTCGGTGACCTCATCGAGGACACCGAGGCGGTCGTCCCCGCCGACGCGGTGGGCTTCACGATGCTGCAGCGTCAGCTCGAGTCGCTCCTCGACTCGCTCAGCGAGCGCGAGGCGGGCGTGATCCGCATGCGCTTCGGCCTCGGCGACGGACAGCCCAAGACCCTCGACCAGATCGGCGACACGTTCGGCGTCACGCGCGAGCGCATCCGTCAGATCGAGTCGAAGACGATGGCGAAGCTTCGTCACCCGTCGCGTTCGCAGTCGCTCCGGGACTACCTCGAATGAGCGGCGAGGCCAACGCCGGCAAGGCGCTCACCCGCACCGTCGACGGCACGTCGTACGCGCGCATCCCGATCCGCACGCGGGTCGTCATGCCGGGCGACGATCTCGACGCGTTCATCCTCGAGTATGCGAAGGACGCCGTGCAGCCGGGCGACCTGCTGTTCGTCACCGAGAAGATCGTCGCGATCACGCAGGGGCGCTCCTTCAAGCTCGACTCGATCAAGCCCCGCAAGCTCGCGCTCTTCCTCTCGAAGTACGTCACGCGCACGCCTTACGGCATCGGTCTCGGCATGCCCGAGACGATGGAGATGGCGCTGCGCGAATGCGGCACGCCTCGCATCCTGTTCGCCGCGGCCGTCTCGGCCGTGACGAAGGCGTTCGGACGCAAGGGCGACTTCTACCGCATCGCCGGCGACAAGGCGCGCGCGATCGACGGCCCCACCAAGGGCACGATCCCGCCCTACAACCAGGCCGTGGTTCTCGGACCGGAGCGCCCCCGTGAGGTCGCCGCGCGTCTGAAGTCGCTGCTCGGCATCGACCTCGATGTCGCCGTCGTCGACATCAACGACCTCGGCGGCAACATCCTGGGGTCGACGCTCGACAAGGCCGGCGAGAAGCGTCTCGTCGCGATCCTGAAGGACAACCCGCTCGGGCAGGGACACGAGTCCACGCCGCTCGGCATCGTCCGTC
>NZ_JARHXC010000071.1:0-1755 GCF_029222405.1 Microbacterium sp. Kw_RZR3
CATGCCCATGGACGACTCTGTCGACGACATCGTCGCCGGTCGCGGTTCCATCGTGGCGTTCGTCCTCACGCTTGCCGTGATGCTCCCCGTCCTGTTCGTGTCGGTGCTGGTCGCGGTCCCGCCGACCACGATCTCGCTCGGTATGGGACAGGACTTCCGCAACAACTACAGCGCGTTCGTCTCGCAGGGGTGGAACTTCTTCACGAAGGACCTCCAGGGGACTCAGTTCGGCGCGTACGCGACGGTGTCGGGCTCCGCGCCGGTCAGTCTGTTGACGACTCCGCAGACGCGCATCGAGAATGCGTGGGGTCTCACGCGGAACCAGCGGGCACAGGGACCGGAGCTCGCGAACCTGGCCAACGCCGTGACGCAGTGGCGGGAATGCTCGACCTTGCGAATCTCCTGCGCCATGGATCTCGATGCCGAGCCGATCGAGCTCGTCAACACGAGCCCCCTGCCGACGCTCTGCGGGTCGGTGATCCTCACGCAGGAACGGCAGAGTCCCTGGAGCTACCGCACCTTCCCCTCGGCCGACGAGCAGATCGTCGACAAGGTCGCGCCGGTCGATGTCGTCTGCCCCGCGAACGGAGGAGGATCATGAGCCTGCTCTCCACGCTGTCGACGTTCGATCACCGTCGCCTCTGGTTCGGCGTCGCGCGCACCGTTCTCGCCTCGGGCCAGATCGTGCTCCTGGCCTTCACCGACCCGCGTGCGCTTCTCGTGCCCGTGGGGGATCAGCCCGCCGCTCCGTACTGCGATGGCGTGAAGGCGATCAGCGCGTACTGCCTCGGAGGCGATGTCCTCGCCCCTTCGACGAGACACGCGATCATGCTGATCCTCCTGGTCGTCGTGGCATCCGGGTTCCTTCCCCGCGCGACCGGAATCCTGCACGCCTGGGTGACCTTCTCGATCGCCGGCAGCATCGCCCTGCCTGACGGGGGAGAACTGGCCGCCAAGGTCGTCACGCTGCTGCTCGTTCCGATGTGCCTGACCGACGACCGTTGGTGGCATTGGACGCGGCCGAGATCGTCCCTCAGCCCGTCGGCGCGCGGTGTCGCGTATGCGGCGCTGTGGGCCGTGCGCCTCCAGGTCGCGGGCATATACCTGCACTCCGGTGTGGGCAAGTTCGCCAGTTCCGACTGGCTCTCGGGCACCGCGGAGTACTACGTCCTCCGCGACAACATGTTCGGCGCCGCCGGCTGGGTGCGCGACCTCGGGGTCGCCGTGATGTCGGTGCCGTCTTTCGCGTTCGCTGTGGCCTGGGGGTCGATCGCGCTCGAGATCGCCGTCGGTGTGATCATCCTGTGCGGAACAGACAGGCTCCGTCGCGTGGCGCTGGCTGCCGTGATCGTCTTCCATGTCGGGATCATCGTCACCATCGGACTCTGGACGTTCGCTCTCGTGATGATCGGCGCCGTCGCCGTCGCCTGTCTGCCCGCGACGCCGCGTGGCAGCGGTCCCCACCACGTCCCCGCTGTCCTGTCGGCGCTGAGGCGCAGGCTCAGGCCCGACCGCGGTTCGCCCTCGCTCTCCGGCATCCCCGCCACCGTCCCGGTCGCCGACGAGGGCGCCGACGGCATCCCCTCCCCGCACCGCGCGGTGGTTCCCGAGCAGGGGAGGAGGTGAGACAGATGACCGAAACCTACGAGAAGCCTCAGGTGCTCGTCGTGGGCGACTTCCGCAAGGACACCGCCTTCACGTCCCAGGGCTACTGGACCGACGTCCTCGGCTGGTGGCTCTGACCCGCCGCTGATC
>NZ_JARHXC010000072.1:0-3194 GCF_029222405.1 Microbacterium sp. Kw_RZR3
CCACCGCTCCGACCGGAAAGGGCTGGTGCTGATGGACGCCCCCCTCGTACTCGGCATCGAGACCAGCTGCGACGAGACCGGCATCGGGATCGTCCGAGGTCGACAGCTCCTGAGCAACACGATCGCGTCGAGCATGGACGAGCACGCGCGCTACGGCGGCGTCGTCCCCGAGGTCGCGGCGCGCGCTCACCTCGAGGCGCTGCAGCCCTCGATCGATGCGGCGCTCGCCGAAGCCGGAGTGACGCTCGCCGACCTCGATGCCGTCGCCGTCACGAGCGGCCCCGGTCTCGCCGGGGCCCTGATGGTCGGTGTCGGCGCGGCCAAGGGTCTCGCGGTGGCCCTCGACAAGCCGCTCTACGCCGTCAACCATCTCGTCGGTCACATCGCCGCCGACATCCTCGACGCCGATGCCGGCGAGCTGGAGTACCCCACGGTCGCCCTCCTCGTGAGCGGCGGGCACACGTCGCTGCTCCTCGTCCGCGACCTCACGAGCGACGTCGAACTGCTCGGCGAGACGATGGACGACGCCGCGGGCGAGGCTTTCGACAAGGTCGCGCGCCTGCTGAAGCTGCCCTACCCCGGCGGTCCCGAGATCGATCGCGCTGCGGCTTCCGGCGATCCGACCGCCATCCGCTTCCCGCGCGGGCTCTCGCGCGCCTCCGACATGGCATCCCACCGCTACGACTTCTCGTTCTCGGGCCTCAAGACCGCCGTCGCCCGGTGGGTCGAGCAGCACGAGGCGGCGGGCGAGCCCGTCCCGGTCGCCGATGTCGCAGCCTCGTTCCGCGAAGCCGTGGTCGACGTGCTCGTCACCAAGGCCCTCGACGCCTGCGAGCGCTACGGCGTGCCGCGTCTGCTCCTCGGCGGCGGTGTGATCGCCAACAAGCGCCTGCGCGACGTCGCCCTCGAACGGGCCGCCGCCGCGGGCGTGGCCGTCCGGATCCCTCCCCTTCGGCTGTGCACCGACAACGGCGCGATGATCGCCGCCCTCGCCGCCGAGCTCATCGCCTCGGGCCGCCGTCCCTCGACCCTCGCCTTCGGCGCCGACTCCACGCTCCCCGTCACCGAGATCCAGGTGGCGGAGGATTCGGATGCCGAGCCTTCGGCATCCCGCTCCGGAGCGCCCGCGTGAGCGAGGCGTCGCCGCCGACCCGGCGCGCGCGCAAGGCGGTCGAGGGTCAGCCCGTCCTCCCCGAACCCGTCGTGACCGAGTCCGCCGAGGCCGAGTCCGTCGATTCGGGCGCGGAGGAGGGCCGCCTCGCCACGGCGCAACTCGAGATGGCGGCCTTCGGCGACCACGTCATCCCCTACGTTCTCCCGACACCGAAGCCGCCGCCCTCGCTCGCCCCGTGGGCCCTGCTGCTCGCGATCGCGTCGTTGGCGTCGTCGTTCTTCTGGGGGTGGCTGCTCCCGCTCAGCGCGGTGGCCGCGATCGTCGCGACGATGTCGTTGCGTCGCGCCCACGATGGTCGACGCGCGGCGACATGGGCGCTGGTGCTGTCGCTGGTGTCGGGGGTCTTCAGCGCCGGGTGGCTTGTCTGGGGCTTCTCGCAGCTCGCCGCGTGACGGGCTCAGACCCGATCGGCCAAGAGGGCCAGCCGCTTCGAGCCGATGCGCGTGAGGATGAGCGTCGCCGCCTCGTCGCCGCGCAGGGACAGCTTCTTGCGCAGCACCGCGGGATCAAGGTCGACGCCGCGCTTCTTGATCTCGAGCGTCCCGATGCCGCGCGTCCGCAGCGCCTGCGCGAGCTTCTTCGGGTCCGCCGGGAGCTGCTCGCGCACGCGGAACGATGACACGAACGGGCTCGTGAGCGGCGCGTCCGAGGTCAGGTAGGCGATGCCGGGAGCGAGCATTCCCGCCTCGAGCGCGCGGGCGACCTCGCCGATGAGCCGCGCGCGGATGACCGCTCCGTCGGGTTCGTGGACGAAGGCTCCCAGTTCGCGAGGCTCGACGTCGGGGGAGTCGGCCGGAGCCGTGAGCTCCCACGCATCGTCTCCGCGCACGACCAGCGCCGCGCGGCGCACGTTCTCGCGCGCGAGCGCTCCCGACCAGAGGACGAGCTCGATGGTCGAGCCGTCCGCGCTGATCCACTGTGCCTCGAGGTCGTCGGGGATCTGCGCCCGGTCGAACCCGGGTCCGAGCTTGACCCCGCCGGACCGTTCCTTCACCAGCGCGAAAACCCAATCGAGTGAAGGGGACCACTCGGCCGACGACACCCGTCGCGTCTCGGAATGCCCGGCGGTCCGTCGCGCGGGATCGAGCCACACGGCATCCGTTCCCTCGAGGTCGACGTCCTCGGCGCGCGCGTGCGCGACGGTCACGGCGTCGTCGAAGGGGGCGAGGTTGTACGCGGCGATCGCGGCCGTCACCTCATCGGCGTCGACGGCCCGGACCCGGATGCCGAGACCCGCCATCCCGAGAGCGTCCCCGCCGATGCCGCATCCCAGATCGGCGACGCGGGTGATCCCCGCGGCACGGAACCGACCGGCGTGGCGCGCGGCGATCGACAGGCGCGTGGCCTGTTCGAGGCCCGCCCGGGTGAACAGCATCCGCTCGGCGAAGGGTCCGAACTTCGTCGTCGCGCGCGCCCTCAGCCGCGCCTGACCGACGACCGCCGACACGAGGTCGGGGGAGTGGCCGGCGGCACGCAGTCGCGACACCGCCCGCGCCGCGTCGTCGGTGGACTCGATCCGGCCCACCTCGTCGAGCAGGCGCAGGCCTTCGGGCGTGAGGAGGGCGGTCAGCTCGCGGGTATCCACCGATTCAGCCTAGGTGTGCGATTGTGTTGGCACTCGCGTTGCGTGAGTGCCAGCGCTTCTCTACACTCGGATTAGCACTCTCCCCGCGTGAGTGCTGACAAGTCTTCTGTAACGAGAAAGAAGAGGTAGACCGTGTCGGTTTCCATCAAGCCGCTCGAGGACCGCATCGTCATCAAGCAGGTCGAGGCTGAGCAGACCACCGCGAGTGGTCTCGTCATCCCCGACACCGCCAAGGAGAAGCCGCAGGAGGGCGAAGTCGTCGCCGTCGGCCCCGGCCGCATCGACGACAACGGCAACCGCGTCCCCCTCGACGTCGCCGTCGGCGACCGCGTGCTCTACAGCAAGTACGGCGGCACCGAGGTCAAGTTCGGCGCTGAGGAGTACCTCGTGCTCTCGGCTCGCGACGTGCTGGCGGTCGTCGTCCGCTGATCCCGA
>NZ_JARHXC010000073.1:0-19016 GCF_029222405.1 Microbacterium sp. Kw_RZR3
CCAGGGATGCCGCGGCCCCGGCGCTCGGGAGAACGTCGGGGCCGTGGCATCCGGAGCCGGGTCAGGCGGGGGCGAAGGTCTTCGCGTCGATGACGAAGCGGAAGCGCACGTCGCTCTTCAGCACGCGCTCGTAGGCCTCGTTGATCTGGTCGGCCGAGATGAGCTCGGTCTCGGGCGCGATGCCGTGCTCGGCGCAGAAGTCGAGCATCTCCTGGGTCTCGCGGATGCCGCCGATCGACGAACCGGCGAACGAACGGCGGTTGGTGAACAGCGTGAAGACCTGGATGGGCAGGGGCTCGGGCGGGGCGCCGACGTTCACCATCGTTCCGTTCAGCGCGAGCAGGCCCAGGTACTGCTTGAGCTCGAGCGGGGCGCTGACGGTGTTGATGATGAGGTCGAAGCTCTTCTTGAGCTTCTCGAACGTGTCGTCGTCCTTCGTCGCGTAGTAGTGGTCGGCGCCCATCTTGAGGCCGTCGTCCTTCTTGCTGAGCGTCTGCGACAGCACGGTGACCTCGGCGCCCATGGCGTGGGCGATCTTGACGGCCATGTGGCCGAGTCCGCCGAGGCCGACGACCGCGACCTTCTTGCCGGGGCCGGCGTTCCAGTGGTTCAGCGGCGAGTACGTCGTGATTCCGGCGCAGAGCAGCGGAGCGGCCTTCTCGTAGGGGATCGACTCGGGCACACGCAGCACGAAGTGCTCGTCGACCACGATCTTCTCGCTGTAACCGCCCTGCGTGATCGTGCCGTCGACGTCCTTGGCGGCGTAGGTGCCGATGTTGCCCTTCTCGCAGTATTGCTCTTCGCCCGCGAGACAGTTGTCGCACTCGCGACACGAGTTCACCATGCAGCCGACACCGACGCGGTCGCCAACCTTGTGCGAGGTCACCTCGGAGCCGACCTCGGCAACCGTGCCGACGATCTCGTGGCCGACGGTCAGCGGGTAGGGGACGTCTCCCCACTCGCCGCGGATGGTGTGGATGTCGGAGTGGCAGATGCCGGCGTAGGCGATGTCGATGAGGACGTCCTTCGGGCCGACGTCACGACGCTCGATGGTCGTGGGCTCGAGGGGCGAGGTCGCGGACGACGCCGCGTAGGCGTTGACGTGCATGGGTCTCCTCAGGAGGGTCGATGCGGATGCATCCATCCTCCTCCTCGCCGCGATTGCCGGCGCGGGCTTGCACGGATGTGCGCGAACTGTCACGCGCATGGCAGCGGCGCGCTCGCGCAGTGTGCCGTCAGGCGGAGTCGGTGGGCGGCGCGCGGGCGGGGACGGGGCCTGGGCGGCGTGTCGGGGACGGAGTCCGCGGGACGGCCCGGGGCCTCGCGACTCGTCCCGGTCCCTTCGACGAGCTCAGGGACCTCGCGAGCGGGCAGGGGTACGGTCTACGGCGCTCTCGGCGCACGGCGCGCTACGGTGAATCCGTGCCCTCCCTCTCGCCGCGTGCCCGTCGAGCACCCGTGATCCTCGCGCTCGCCGGGGTGACGTTGTCGATTCTCACGGCGTGCGTTCCGGATGCCACGCCCTCGGGCGATGCGGCTCGGACCACCCCGCCGACCATGGCGTCCGCCACCCCCACCCCGAGCGTCAGCGCGACCGCCGATGGGCGTCTCACGGCTCCGGCCTCCGCGCGCGTGGCCCCGACGTGCGACAACATCATGGATCCGGCATCCGGGAAGACGGTGCGCGACGTCGTTCTCCCCGAGGGGGCCGTCACACTCCCGGACTACCCCGCGGTCGCACAGGGTCCCAGGTGCTCCACCGATGGGTCACCCGCCGGCGACTACTACACGTGGTCGCCGGCGTCGCGGACGGACTGGGACGCTCTCGTCGCTGAGCTCACCACCGACAGCGCCTGGTTCACCGAGGAAGGCCCGCGCGGCACCTACCTGACGTACAAGATCGACGGCCGTTACAACCAGACGTTCCTCTTCACGGGCGACGCCGTCATCCTCGCCCCGTGGAAAGCCGCGACCGACTTCGTCATCGGCCCGCCGCTCGCCTGACGCGACGCCGTCTCGCGGACCACGCGGCTCTGGCGCTGGGGCGAAGCGGCGGTCGAGCTCCTCGCGCGCGCCGGCGAATGGCGGAGATCCCGGGACGGGAGGACACGCGCCGCGGCATCCGTCCTCCCGTCGCCAGAACTCCTCCGCTCGCCACGAGCCACTATGCGATGCTCGGGCCGAGCACCCCACCACCGCGCCGGCGCCGCGCCGCGTGATGGGCGGAGGGTCAGGGACAGAGGGAGGACGAATCCGGCCCACAGGTCCTCCGCCCGCCCCTGGCCCTCCGCCCGTCACACGCCCGCGCCCAGCTCCCAGCGAGCGGAGGAGACTCCGGGACGGGAGGAGACGCGCCGCGGCATCCGTCCTCCCGTCGCCAGATCTCCTCCCCTCGCCACGCGACGCCGGCGCGCGGACCGGCGCACCTCAGCGCCGCGGGCCGGAGCTCGCCCGCACCACGAGCGAGGTCGGCACGAGGGTGCGGGCGTGCTCGCCGCCGGTGCCCTCGATGTCGGCGATCAGGGCGCTCATCGCCTCTTCACCGACGCGCTCGAATCGCTGGCGGACGGTCGTGAGCGGGGGCCAGAAGTTCCCCGACTCGGGCGTGTCGTCGAAGCCGACGACGCTGACGTCACCCGGCACCGCGCGCCCGGCTTCGTGCAGCGCACGAATCACCCCGAGCGCCATCTGGTCGTTCGCGGCGAACACCGCCGTGACCGCGGGATCCTGCGCGAGCGTCTCACCGATCGCGTGTCCCGACTCGGCCGTCCAGTCACCGATCTGCACCGCGGGCACGCGGCATCCGCGGTCTTCCAGAGCGGCCCGCCACGCCGCGCTGCGGCGCTCGGCGGCGAATGACTCGAGCGGGCCCGACACGTGCCACACCGTCTGATGGCCGAGGTCGAGCAGGTGCTCGGTGGCCAACCGCGCGCCCTGGGCCTGGTCGTTGTCGACGACGGCGTAGGGATAGTCGGCGCTCGAATCGACGACCACGACCGGCAGCCCCGAGGGGATCGAGAGCTCGTTCTCGCCGAGGCGGTGGGTCTCGATGAGGATAACGATCCCGTCGACGGCGTGTTCGCGTAGCCGCAGGAACGCCCCCGACACGTCGGACTGCGACGCGGACTGCACCGTGATGAGGGTGATGGAGTATCCGGATGCCGCTGCCATCGACGCCAGGGCATCGAGTGTGCGCGTGTTGCCGTAGGAACTGAGCGAGAACATGATCACGCCGATGCTGCGGAAGCGTCCCGAGCGCAGAGCGCGCGCGGCGCTGTTCGGGCGGTATCCGAGCGAGGCCATGGCATCCAGGACCCGTTGACGGGTCTCGGGGTCGACGTTGGTGCGGCCGTTCGCGACGCGCGAGACGGTCTGTCCCGACACGCCGGCCGCCGCCGCGACGTCGGCCATCGACACCTCGCGCCGTCGTGCGCGCGGCGCAACCACGCTCGACGTCGTCGTCGTCTCGGTCACGGTGACCTCCTGGGATGTTGACGTTGACACACTAGCGCGGCGGAGTTATGTTTACGTCAACATCTCGACGACCCGGCCGGGATGCGCACCAACGAAGAGGCTCTGGACGATGACGACCACCGCGGCACCCCCGCCTGCTCTGCGCCCCCCGCGTCACAAACGCCGTGCACGTATCGACGATCGCGGCTGGCTCTTCGTCGCTCCGTTCGCGCTCGTCTTCGCGCTGGTCTTCCTCGCGCCGCTGGCGTACTCGGTGTACCTCAGCCTCTTCCGCGACCAGCTGATCGGCGGCAACGCGTTCGTCGGCTTCGCCAACTACATCACCGCGTTCGGCGACGAGAAGTTCTGGGACGGCTTCGGGCGCGTCGGCATCTTCCTCGTCGTGCAGGTGCCGATCATGCTGATCCTCGCGCTCGCGGCAGCCCTCGCGATCGACAGCGCTCGCCTGCACGCCGCCGGCTTCTACCGGATCGTGATCTTCCTCCCCTACGCGGTGCCAGCAGTCGTGGCCGTGCTCATGTGGGGCTACATCTACGGCGACCAGTTCGGCCTGACCCGCAACCTCAACGACCTGCTCGGCGGGCAGTTCGTGCAGCCCTTCCTCCCCGAATGGATGCTGCTGTCGATCGGCAACATCGTCACCTGGCAGTTCGTCGGCTACAACATGCTCATCTTCTACTCGTCGCTGAAGACGATCCCGACCGAGCTGTACGAAGCGGCATCCATCGACGGGGCCGGCGCGTGGCGCACGATCTTCTCGATCAAGATCCCCGCCGTCCGAGGAGCCGTCGTGATCGCGACGATCTTCTCGATCATCGGCAGCTTCCAGCTCTTCAACGAGCCGAACATCCTCAAGCCGCTGGCCCCGAACGTGATCTCGACGTTCTTCACGCCGAACATGTACGCCTACAACCTCTCGTTCGCCGGTCAGCAGTACAACTACGCGGCCACGATCGCGATCATCATGGGCGTCATCACCGCCGTCATCGCTTACGTCGTGCAGCTGCGCGGCTCCCGTCAGGAGGCGCGATGACCACCGCGACCGCACCCCGTACCGACACCGTCGCCGTGACCACCTCGCGCGGTCCGCGTCTCGCCCGCCGCTCCCCCACGAGCAGCAAGAAGTCGCTCGTGCTGAGCATCGTCATGGGCCTGTACCTGCTGTACACACTCGTGCCGCTGTTCTGGTTGCTCATCAACGCGACCAAGACCCAGGCCGATCTGTTCACGACGTTCGGCCTCGGCCCCGGCAACAGCTTCGCCCTGTTCGACAACATCGTCGAGACGCTGACCTACCGCGACGGCATCTTCGTCCGGTGGCTCGGCAACACGCTGCTCTACGTCGTCGTCGGCGCGGGAGGGGCGACGCTGCTCGCGACCCTCGCGGGCTACGGGCTGGCGAAGTACAACTTCCGCGGACGTAAGGCCGTGTTCGCGGTCGTCCTCGGCGCGATCGCGGTGCCGGGCACGGCTCTCGCGGTGCCGACGTTCCTGCTGTTCAGCCAGCTCGGGCTCACGAACACCCCGTGGGCGATCATCATCCCCTCGCTCATCAGCCCCTTCGGCCTGTACCTCATCTGGGTGTACGCGACGGATGCCATTCCCACCGAACTCCTCGAGGCCGCCCGCATGGACGGCGCCGGCGAGTTCCGCACCTTCTTCACCATCTCGATCCGGCTGCTGACCCCCGGCATCGTCACGGTGCTGCTGTTCGCCGTCGTCGCGACGTGGAACAACTACTTCCTGCCGTTGATCATGCTGAGCGACCCGCAGTGGTACCCGCTGACCGTCGGCCTCAACCAGTGGAACGCCCAGGCCACCGGTGTTGCGGCGCAGCCCATCTACAACCTCGTCATCACGGGCTCGGTGCTCTCGATCATCCCGATCGTCGCCGCCTTCCTCGTGCTGCAGCGCTTCTGGCAGTCCGGTCTGAGCGCCGGCAGCGTCAAGCAGTGACCCTCGATCTCCTCCCGAACCCGGAGCGTCCTGCCCCGGAAACACGCAACACCATCCACAACAACGAAGTGAAGGAATCCCGATGACATTCATGGGCAAGGGCACCGCCGTGCGGCGGGCCGTGTTCGCCGTCGCAACGACCGCGCTGACGGTGGGCGCGCTGACTGCCTGCTCCGGCGGCAGCACGGGCGGCGGAAGCAACGGCGGAAGCGCCGACGACATCGAGAAGGCCCTCGAGGCCGGTGGCGAGATCACGTACTGGTCGTGGACGCCCTCGGCCGAGGCGCAGGTCAAGGCGTTCGAGGCGAAGTACCCGAACGTCAAGGTCAACTACGTCAACGCCGGCACCAACAAGGACGAGTACGCGAAGCTCCAGAACGCGATCAAGGCCGGCTCGGGCGCTCCCGACGTCGTGCAGATCGAGTACTACGCCTTCCCGCAGTTCGCCCTGTCGGACTCGCTCGTCGACCTGTCGTCGTACGGCTTCGCCGACCTCAAGGGCGACTACAGCCCCGGCACCTGGGGCTCGGTCGACTTCGACGGAAAGATCTACGGCCTCCCGCAGGACTCGGGCCCGATGGCCCTCTTCTACAACAAGTCGGTGTTCGACCAGTACGGCATCTCGGTGCCGACCACGTGGGACGAGTACCTCGCGGCAGCGCAGAAGCTGCACGCGGCCGACCCGACGAAGTACATCACCGCCGACACCGGCGACGCGGGCTTCACCACCAGCATGATCTGGCAGGCCGGCGGCACGCCGTTCACGACCTCCGGCACCGACGTGACCATCGACCTGCAGGACGAGGGCTCGAAGAAGTTCGCCGACAACTGGAACCGTCTCATCGAGGGCGGCCTGATCTCGGACACTCCGAGCTGGAGCGACGAGTGGTTCAAGGGCCTCGGTGACGGCTCGATCGCGTCGCTCGTGATCGGCGCCTGGATGCCGGGCGTGCTCGAGTCGTCGGTTCCCGACGGCGCCGGCAAGTGGGCCGTCGCGCCCATCCCGACCTACGACGGCAAGGCCGTCACGGCCGAGAACGGCGGCGGTGGCCAGGCGGTCACGAAGCAGAGCAAGAACCCGGCCCTGGCCGCGGGCTTCCTCAAGTGGCTCAACAACGACGAGGAGAGCCTGAAGATCTTCGCCGAGTCCGGCGGCTTCCCGTCCACCACCGCTCAGCTGAGCGACCCGGCCTTCGTCGACAAGGCGTCGGACTACTTCGGTGGTCAGAAGATCAACGAGGTGCTCACGCAGGCCTCGAGCGAGGTGCGCGAGGGCTGGAGCTACCTGCCCTTCCAGGTGTACGCGAACAGCATCTTCAACGACACCGTCGGCCAGGCCTACTCCACCAAGGGCGACCTGAACACGGGCCTCAGCGCCTGGCAGGACCAGCTCGTGCAGTACGGCAACGAGCAGGGCTTCTCGGTCAACAAGTAACACCTTCGCGGGGGCGGGTCGCATCTGTCGTATGCGGCCCGCCCCTGCCTCTTCCCACCAGGAGAAACCCGAATGACCTCCCCCACCCGCATCGTCGTCGACCGCACCGCGGTCGGAGCCGAGGTCCCCCGCCGCCTGTTCGGCACGTTCGTCGAACACATGGGCCGCTGCGTGTACGACGGCATCCACAGCCCCGGACACGAGACGGCGGATGCCGCGGGCTTCCGCGCCGATGTTCTCGAGCTCGTGCGCGAGCTCGGTGCCACCGTCGTGCGCTACCCCGGCGGCAACTTCGTGTCGGGGTACCGCTGGGAGGACGGTGTCGGCCCGCGCGAGGAGCGTCCGGTGCGCCTGGATGCCGCGTGGCACAGCACCGAGACCAACCAGGTGGGTCTGCACGAGTTCGCCGAATGGGCGGATGCCGCCGGCCTCGAGGTCATGGAGGCGGTGAACCTGGGCACGCGCGGGGTCGCCGAGGCGGCCGACCTCCTCGAATACACGAACCATCCTTCGGGCACGGCGCTGAGCGAGCGCCGGCGCGCGAACGGCCGCGACGAGCCCTTCGGCATCCGTCTCTGGTGCCTGGGCAACGAGATGGACGGTCCCTGGCAGATCGGCCACAAGACCGCCGATGAGTACGGGCGGCTCGCCGCCGAGACCGCGCGCATGATGCGCTTCATCGACCCGACCGTCGAGCTCGTCGCCGCGGGCAGCTCGAACCACGAGATGCCGACGTTCGGCGAGTGGGAGCGCACGGTGCTGCGCCACACCGCGGGTCTCGTCGACCACATCTCGGTCCACGCCTACTACGAGGAAGACCCCGACGACCCTGCGAGCTTCCTCGCCAGCGGCGCCGCCCTCGACCGGTACATCGTCGAGGTCGCCGACATCATCGACGAGGTCGGCGCCACGACCCCCGACGGGCACCCGATCGGCATCAGCGTCGACGAGTGGAACGTCTGGAACCAGACCCGGTGGAACGAGGTCGACAAGCCCCGCGTCTTCACGGGCGACTGGCCGATCGCCCCGCGGCTCATCGAGGACGACTACACCGTCACCGATGCCGTCGTGGTGGGCTCCCTCCTCATCACGCTCCTGCGGCGTTCCGATCGCGTGTCGATGGCGAACCTCGCGCAGCTCGTCAACGTGATCGCCCCGATCCGCACCGAGCCCGGCGGCGGAGCGGCCTGGCGCCAGACGACGTTCCACCCCTTCCGCCTCACGGCCGAGGCTGCGACCGGCCGGGTCGCGCCCGTCTCGGTCGACGGTGCCCGGATCGTCACGGCCCGCCACGGCGAGGTCGAGGCGGTCGACGCGATCGCCACCGTCGACGGGGACGTCGCGCACGTCTTCCTCGCCCACCGTTCGCTGGACGCGGCGACCGAGGTGGAGCTGGATCTCGGTGCCGTGGCGTCCGCCGACGCCGTCGTGATCACCGTCCCCGAAGGCGGCGACCGGAACACGACCAACTCCGCCGACGCCGAGCCCGTGGCCCCCACAGCCCTCGCGGTCGAGGTGGTCGACGGCATCCTGCGCTTCACCCTGCCCCCGCTCGCCTGGGCGCGCATCCGCGTGCGGCTGGCCCTCTGATACCGAAAGACATCGTGACCACCTTCACCATCGGCGAAACCGACTTCCTGCTCGACGGGCGACCGCACCAGGTCATCTCGGGCACGCTGCACTACTTCCGCATCCACCCCGAGCACTGGGCCGACCGCATCCGCACGGCCAAGGCCATGGGACTCAACACCATCGAGACCTACGTCGCGTGGAACGCGCACGAGCCGGTGAAGGGCGAATGGGATGCCACCGGGTGGAATGACCTCGGACGCTTCCTCGACCTGATCGCCGCCGAGGGACTGCACGCGATCGTCCGGCCCGGGCCGTACATCTGCGCCGAGTGGCACAACGGCGGCCTCCCGGTGTGGCTGACCTCGACGCCGGGGATCGGCATCCGTCGCTCGGAGCCGCAGTACCTCGCCGCCGTGACCGCGTACCTGGAGCGCGTGTACGAGATCGTCGCGCCGCGGCAGATCGATCGCGGCGGCAACGTCGTGCTCGTGCAGATCGAGAACGAGTACGGCGCCTACGGCTCTGACAAGGACTACCTCCGCGAGCTCGTGCGCGTGACAAAGGACGCCGGCATCACGGTACCGCTGACCACCGTCGATCAGCCGATGCCGTGGATGCTCGAGAACGGCAGCCTCCCCGGGCTGCATCTCACGGGCTCGTTCGGCTCACGGTCGGAGGAACGCCTCGCGACCCTCCGCGAGCACCAGCCCACCGGCCCGCTGATGTGCAGCGAGTTCTGGGACGGGTGGTTCGACTGGTGGGGCAGCATCCACCACACGACCGACCCCGCGGCATCCGCCCACGATCTCGACGTGCTGCTCGCGGCGGGTGCGTCGGTGAACATCTACATGGTGCACGGCGGCACGAACTTCGGCACCACCAACGGCGCGAACGACAAGGGCCGCTTCGACCCCATCGTCACGTCGTACGACTACGACGCACCGATCGACGAGTCGGGCCACCCGACGGCGAAGTTCCACGCGTTCCGCGAGGTCATCGCGAAGTACGCGCCGGTGCCCTCGGACGTGCCGCCCGCGCGTCCACAGGCGCCGGTCTTCGAGGTCGCACTGTCGGGCGAGGGCGACTGGATGCCGGCATCCACGGGTTCCGTCTCGGACGACCCCGCGACGTTCGAGGCCCTCGGGCACCTCGGCCCGCTGGTGCGGTACGACGTCGACCTGCCGTCGTTCTCGGGTGCTGCCGCCCTCGTGTTCGGCGAGGTGCGCGACCTCGCGTGGGTGCACGTGGACGGAGTGTTCGTCGGACGCCTGTCCCGGACGCTGCACGAGCGGGCCCTCGCCCTCCCCGCCGGCGCGCGGCTCACGGTCCTCGTCGAGGACCAGGGCCGCGTCAACTACGCCGACCGCCTGGGTGAGGCCAAGGGACTCATCGGCGCGGTGACCCTGAACGGTTCACCGCTGACCGGCTGGACCGCGACGCCGATCGATGTGGCATCCGCCGTCGGCACCGGCGAGGGCGCCGTCGGTCGGGCACTGCTGCGCGGCGCGTTCGACCTGGACGCTCCCGCCGACCTGTTCCTCGACACCACCGGCTGGGGCAAGGGCTTCGCGTTCGTGAACGGCTTCTTCCTGGGCCGGTATTGGAAAAACGTCCCGCAGAGCACCCTGTACGTCCCCGGCCCCGCCACCCGCGCCGGCGCGAACGAGATCGTGGTGCTCGAGCTCGAACACGTGGTCGAGCCGGCCGCCCGCTTCGTCGCGGCGCCCTCGCTGGGCCAGATCGAGGAGTGAGCCCTCTGGCGTGAGTTGCCCGAATCTGTCGCTTCGACGCCCGCCCCGGCGACACTTCGCGGCAACTCACGCGGAGAACGGGCGAGGGGTCACGGCGTGAGTTGCCTGAATCTGTCGCCTCGAGGCAGGGCCGGCGACACTTCGCGGCAACTCACGCGCGGGCGGGGCGAGGATGCCCTGGGCGGGGCTCTCGGGGATCCCCGGCGCTCGCGGCACCCCCTGTTCGAACAGCGCAAACCCGTCCGCCGAACGCAAGGGTGAAGTACGGTCGAAAGGCGCGAGTGAGGGGAGGAGGACAGCGACGATGCCGTTGTTCGAGATGGAAGCCAACCCCCGCGGTCGCGTGAGCGTCTTCGCCCGGGCGCAACTCCCGTTCATGCTCGCGATGGTCTTCCTCGTCGGCATCGCCGGTCTCGCCCAGCCCTCGACCCTCACCGTGGGCGTCGTCATCCTCGGGTTCACCCTCAGCGTCCTCGCGACCGTCCTGTCGCTCGCCGTGCCGTGGGAGCGCCTCCCCCGAGCCTGGATGATGCTGATCGCCGCGCTCGACCTGCTCGCCGTCGCCCTGGTGCGCGCCGAACTGCTCCCCACGTTCCCCTCCGTTTCCGTGCTCGCGATCTTTCCCGTGCTGTGGCTCGCCTATGGCTTCCCCTGGTACGGCATCCTCGCCGGGGTGTTCGGGACGGGATTCATCACCTCCTTTCGCTTCATCTACGTCGGAGCCTGGCCCGCGTCTCCCGTCGAGTGGGCGAACGTCGTGATCATGCCGACACTCGTCGTGGGCGTCGCGGTCATCGTGTTCGTCGCCGCGCGTCACCTGCGGCGACGAACCCGGCAATTGGCGCAGGCCTCTCGTGCTCAGGCCGAGGCTCTGCGCGAAGCCCGGGATGCCGAAGCCGTCGCGCTCGGGATCGTCGACACCGTGACGGCAGGAGTGGTGTTCTACGACGCCGACGGGCGACTGGATGTCGCCAACGCCCAGGCGCACCGCTTCGCCGAGCTCGGCGGGTTCCGACTCGATGAGCCGCCGATGGCCGGAGACGCTGTCTTCGACGCCGACCGGACGACCCCCATCCCTCTCGGCGAACAGGTCATCCCCCGAGCATTCGCCGGCGAGGCGGTCAACGACGAGTTCGAGTGGTGGGGACCGGCGGACGCCCCGGTCGCCGTGCTCGCGTCCTCGAGCCGCGTCCGTCGCGCCGACGGCCACGTGTTGGGGACCGTCGTCGTGATCTACGACGTGACTGCGCTCGCCGAGGCGATCGAGGTGCGCGAGCAGTTCCTGCGGACCGTGTCGCACGAGCTGCGTACCCCGCTGACGAGCATCACCGGGTTCCTCGACCTCATCGACGACGAGGTCGACCAGGAGAACACCCGCCTGCGGCGCTACGTCGAGGTGGTCACCCGCCGCACCGCGGATCTTTCACACCGGGTGCGCGATCTCCTCGCCGCGAGCGAGAGCGAGAAGACCTTGCGAATCGAGCGCGCCGACCTCGGCGAGATCGTCGCCACGGCGGTCGCGGAGGTCGACGCGTTCGCCGAGGCCCGCGCATTCGTCATCGAGAGGGCCGCCACCGGGCCGACGTCCGCTCGCGTCGACCCCGGACAGGTCATCGTCGCGATCGTCGAGCTGCTCACGAACGCCGTGAAGTTCGGCATCCCGTCCGCCGCGATCACCGTCTCGTACGGCGTTCGCGACGGCCGCGCGCTGCTGACGGTGACCAACGACGGGCCGGGGCTCGGGCGGACCGAGCAGCGGCGAGCCTTCGACCGCTTCTACCGCGGGGCGCTCGCGCAGTCGAGCGAGATCCAGGGCTTCGGACTCGGGCTCACGACGGTCCGCGCGATCGCCGTCGCGCACGGAGGCACCGTGTGCCTCGACAGCGTCCCCGGGGGACGCACGACGGTGACGTTGGACCTGCCCGCCGGGTAGAGCGGGCGCACGGCCTCACGGACACGGGTTTCCCAGCCGACGTCGCGCGCGATCGACGCCGCGGCTCTGACCCGTGCATGAACGCGATCGACGCACATAAACGCGAGCTGCTCGTGTTTCTGCGCGTGGATGCCGTTTATGTGTGATGGCGAAGCGACAGCTGGTCGGCGACCGCGCCGAGCCGGTCGTCGAACGTCGCGAGCGGAGCGTCGAGGTGCGTTGCGGCGGCGAGAACGCACGTGTCGGGCATCTTCAGCGAGTGGCGAGCGCGCAAGGTCGCCACGAGCGCCGGCTCGTCGGGGCCCATGTCCACAGCCTCGACCCGCAGAGCGCGCAGGGCTCGCCACATCTCCGCCTCTCGGCCGACGCGTGCCGCCCCGACCAGCGTCTCGGCGACCGTGAGCGGGTGCATCAGAAACGGACCAGGGTCGTCGGCCAGCAGCTTCTTGGCGCGATCGTGATGGGCGTCACCGGGAGTGAACAGAGCGATGATGACGCCGGCGTCGAGAACGATCACTCCGGCCAATCCTCGCGGAGTTCCCGCAGGTAACCCTTGGGGTAGATCCCCGCGAACTGGTCGATGACGAGGTCGATGCGGCGACGCTGCGCGGCGGAACGTCGAGACTCCTCGCCGCGGAGGGCGTGCCCACCCGCGACGACGAGATGCGTGATCAGCGCGCTCGGCGACTCATCGGGCCAGCGGGAGCGCGCGATCTGCAGCGCCTCCTCGATCTCGACGGTATGCGTCACCTGGGTGCGGGGGCGGGTGGTCGGCATGGCCCGAGTGTACCACCTGTACATTCGGTGCACCACCGCTCAGCTGAGGGTCACACGAAGAGCGACACCTCAACGCGCAGCGGTACTCTGGCGCACCATCAGTGACGCCGGCACCGCCTCCGCGACCGGATCGCCGCCCTCGATCGCCGCGACCAGGGCGGCGACGGCGCGGCGGCCCAGCGCGTCGAAGTCCTGGCGGACGGTGGTCAGCGGCGGGCGGAACTCCGCGGCATCCGCGATGTCGTCGAAACCCACCACCGAGACATCCTCGGGAACACGGCGGCCCTCGTCGGCGAGAGCGCGCAGAGCACCGAGGGCCATCTGGTCGTTGGCGACGAAGATCGCCGTGGCACCGGCAAGACCCGCGACGGCGGCGTACCCGGATGCCGAGGTCCAATCGCCGCGGACCGGCTCGGGCGCCTTGATTCCGGCGTCAGCGAGAGCCTCGCGCCATCCCCGCTCGCGCTCAGCCGCGGCGAACGAGCCGCGCGGCCCACCGAGGTGGTGCACCGCGTCATGGCCGAGGGCCAACAGGTGCGCGGTCGCAGCCCGCGCGCCGGCGGCGTGGTCGGTCTGCACGATCGAGAAGCGCGCGTCGGCCGGGGAATCGACGACCACGAGGTGCAGGTCGGCGGGTGGCTCGGCGTCGCGGGCGAGCTCGGTCGCCTCGTTCAGCACGACGGCGCCGTCGACGCCCTGCGAGCGCAAGCGGGCGAAAGCCTCGCGGATGCCGCGCTCCCCGACCGTCACCACGGCCAGGGCGTAGTCGCGCTCGGCGGCGGCCTCGGAGATCGCCTGCAGCATGCGCGAGTTGCCGACGGACGCGAGGGTCGACACGACGAGGCCGATGGTCGATGTCTGCCCGGTACGCAGCGCCCGCGCCGCGCGGTGCATGCGGTACCCGAGGTCGGCCATGGCCTTCTCGACACGCGCCCGGGTGGCGGGGTCGACACGGGGACTGCCGTTGGCCACGCGCGACACGGTCTGCGCCGAGACTCCGGCCCGCTCGGCCACGTCGGCCATGGATACGCGCATCACGCCCCCTCCATGTTGACGATAGCACGCCCCAGATGTAGCGTGTTATCGTGAACACGGACAGCCTCACCGCGGTATCTTTGGGCGCCGGCGTCGTCAAGCGGCCCACGCACCTGGCCGACGGACGCGAGCTCATCTACTTCGACGACCCCGACACGACGCTCGGTGCCGAGCGCGCGGTCGACGCCCGCATCCTCGACCCCCGCCCGACGACGGCGACCATGCGACAGGACGTGCTGACGGGCGACTGGATCACCGTGGCATCCAATCGTCAGAACCGGGCGTTCCTCCCGCCTGCGCACCTCGACCCGCTGTCGCCGCAGACACCGACGAACCCGTCCGAGATCCCGTCGCTGTACGACGTCGCTGTCTTCGAGAACAAGTCGCCCTCGTTCGGTCCCGCGCTCGACGCGGCGATCGGTGACGCCCCCGCGGCCGTCGATCCGCCGCGTGGCGACGACGACCTCGAGCACCTCGGTCTCGGCCGCACGCGCACGTCGGTCGGGCGGTGCGAGGTCGTCTGCTTCAGTCCGGAGCACGAGGGATCGTTCGGCTCGCTCTCGCGGACTCGTGCGCGCACCGTCATCGAGGCGTGGGCCGACCGCACGGCGGCGCTCTCGGCTCTGCCCGGCATTCGTCAAGTTTTCCCGTTCGAGAACCGCGGGGAGCAGATCGGGGTCACGCTCCCCCACCCGCACGGGCAGATCTACGCCTACCCGTACGTGACCCCGCGCACGCACCGCCTGCTCGACACCATCTCGCGCACCTCGGACGACCTGTTCGCACGCATCCTCGACTTCGAGCAGGGCGGCGAGCGCGTCGTGCTACGCGGCGATCACTGGACCGCTTTCGTCCCGTTCGCCGCCCGCTGGCCCATCGAGGTGCACGTGCTTCCGCACCGTCACGTCGCCGATCTCGCCGAGACGACCGACGCCGAGCGCGACGAGCTGGCACCCTTCTACCTGCGGCTGCTGCGCGGCATCGACGCCCTGTACGACACCCCCACCCCCTACATCGCCGCCTGGCACCAGGCGCCGGTCGGACGGGCGAGGGATGCCGTGCGCCTCAACCTGCAGATCACCTCGCCGCGCCGCGCGGCCGACAAGCTGAAGTACCTCGCCGGATCCGAGGCCGCCATGGGCGCCTGGATCGGCGATGTGACCCCCGAGTCGCAGGCCGAACGCCTGCGCGCCGCCCTCGATACCGTTCCGGAGGTGACGGCATGAGCGCCGTCGACGACGCCCTCGCCCTGCTCGCCGCTCCCGCCGTGGGCGTCTGGTCGGCCCCCGGCCGCGCCAACCTCATCGGCGAGCACACCGACTACAACGAAGGTTTCGTCTTCCCCTTCGCGATCGCCCAGCGCACGGCCGCCGCGGTCGCGCTGCGCGACGACGATGTGATCCGCGTTCGGTCGACGTTCGCCGACGACGCGGTCGAGGTCCCGCTCGCCGAGCTCGACGCCCGCATCGCCGCCGGCGGCCTCGACTGGGCGGGGTACCCGCTGGGCGTGGCGTGGGCGTTGCTGCGGGAGGCCCCGGATGCCGAACCTCGCGGCGTCGACATCGCCCTGGCGTCGGAGGTGCCGGTGGGGGCGGGCCTGTCGTCGTCCGCCGCGATCGAGGGGGCCGTGGCATCCGCCCTCAACGATGTGTGGAACGCCGGTCTCGACAAGGTCGCCCTCGCCCGCGTGGGGCGCATCGCCGAGAACGACGCGGTCGGCGCGCCGACCGGGATCATGGACCAGATGGCGTCGATGCTCGGCGTCACCGACGCGGCGACGTTCCTCGACTGCCGCACGCTCGAGACCCGCGCGGTGCCCCTCGGGTTCGCCGACGCCGGGCTGTCGATCCTCGTCACCGACACGCTCGTCGAGCACGCGCACTCCTCGGGCGGATACCGCGAGCGCCGCGCTTCGTGCGAGAAGGGCGCCGAGGCCTTCGGTGTCGCCGCCCTCCGCGACGTCACGGTCGACGACCTCGCGCGCGCCGAAGAGATCCTCGACGATGTGACCTTCCGCCGCGTGCGCCACATCGTCACCGAGAACCAGCGCGTGCTCGACACCGTGGCCGCCCTCGACGCCGAGGGTCCGACGGCGATCGGCGACCTGCTCACCGCCTCTCACGCGTCGATGCGCGACGACTTCGAGATCTCGGTGCCCGAGCTCGACCTCGCCGTCGAGACCACGCTGGCCGCGGGCGCCCTCGGTGCCCGCATGACCGGCGGCGGCTTCGGCGGCGCGGCGATCGCGCTGATCCCCACCGGGCTCATCGCGGCGGCGACCGAGGAGGTTCTCGCCGCGTTCGCGGCATCCGGGTTCCGCGCCCCGAACGTGTTCACCGTGACGCCGTCCGAGGGCGCGCGCCGCGACGCGTGACGGGCCGGGGCGCGGCCCGCGCCGGCTCCCCCGTCGGCGGCGGCGCCGTCGCTTCGCTCCGCCTAGCCGGGTCGGCGCGGCGGTGAGCGCCGCGGCGTGGTGCGGGGCGGGGGCGGGGCGCATAAACGCGATCCACTCGCATAAACGCGCTCTCCACGTGTTTCCGTGCGCGAATCGCGTTTATGCGAGACGCGCCGGCTGCTGCTCACGGCAACCGCGCCGCCGCGCGTGACGCCCACCCGGCCGCGCGCCACCGCACAACCAGCCCAGCGCGCCGCCCAACCAGCCCGGCGCGCAGCCCGAACGGCCCGGCGCGCAGCCACGCCGACCGAACCCCGCGCATAAACGCTCTCCACTCGCATAAACGCGCTTTCCACGTGTTTCCGTGCGCGAATCGCGTTTATGCCCACCCCGACAGACGCGCCGGACGCTGCACTCCCAGACAGCGCCGTCGGGCGCGCATCGCGGCCGCGCGCACCCGGAGCCGGACGCCCGGGGGCACGCACCTCGCCCGGTCCCAGCGCCCCACCTCGCCCGATCCCTGCCCCGCACCTCGCCCGATCCCGGCTCCGCACCTCGCCCGACCCCGGGGCACGCATCCCACGCGGGACCTGTACGCACCGCGGCTACGGGCGTAACCTGCCCGGATGACCGACGACGACGTCCTCGCCTGGCTGGCCGACAGCGACCCGGCTTTGCGATGGAAGGTCGAACGCGACCTGCTCGACGCGCCCGAGGAGCAGTGGCGAGCGACGCGGGCAAGGGTGCCGCACGAGGGTTTCGGGGCGCGACTCCTCGCCGCGCAGGGCGAGGACGGACTCTGGGCCGGCGGCGCGCACTTCCCCGCCGGCTTCGAGTGGGGTGATCCGCAGCCGTGGACCGCGACCTCGTGGTCGCTGATGAGCCTCCGCGAATGGGGAGTGGATGCCGAGGCCCTCCGCCCCGACACCGTCGAGCTCATCGACCGCAACATCCGCTGGGAGTACGACGACCTGCCCTTCTGGGGCGGAGAGGTCGACGCGTGCATCAACGCCTTCACCCTCGCGAGCGGAGCGTGGTTGGGGGCGGATGTCAGTGGCATCCGGAACTGGTTCGTCGAGCATCAGCTCGGTGACGGCGGCTGGAACTGCGAGTGGGTGGACGGGGCGACGAAGTCGTCGTTCCACTCCACGCTGAACTCCGTGATCGCGATCCTCGACGACGAGTGGCGCACCGGCGGCACCCCCGAGCTGCACGCGGCCCGGAAAGGCGGGGAGGAGTACCTGCTCGAGCGGAGGCTGCTGTACCGGCTGTCGACCGGAGAGCGGCACGCGTGGGCGCATCACCTGGGCTATCCGTTCCGTTTTCGCTACAGCGCGCTCCGCGCCCTCGACCACTTCCGCGCCGCGTCCGAACGCGACGGCACCGAGCCCGACCCGCGCTTGGCCGAAGCGATCGACCGGGTGCGCGCCTCGCGCGACACCGACGGCACGTGGCATCAGGCCTCCCCGCTCGAGGGGGCGGAATGGTTCGCCGTCGACGTCCCGGCCGGAGAACCGTCGCGCTGGCTGACGTTCTTCGCGCTGCGCGTCCTGCGCTGGTGGCACACCGCTCGCGCGTGAGCCCGACCGGGCAGGATGGGGGAATGGATGCCACCGTGCTCGCCGTCACCTCGAAGGGAACCGTGCGCGGGTTCCGGCGCGGCAGCACGGCGGTGTTCCTCGGCATCCCGTTCGCCCAGGCGCCCGTGGGGCCCCTTCGCTTCGGCGCCCCGGCGCCCGTCGTCCCCTGGGACGGCGAGCGCGACGCGACCGCGTACGGGCCGACGGCACAGCGGGGTGACGCCGGCATCACCCTCATCCCCGAGCCGAGTGTGCCCGGCGATGCCACGCTGAACGTCAACGTCTTCACCCCCGCGGATCGGGATCCAGATGCCACCCTCCCCGTGCTCGTGTGGATACACGGCGGCGGCTACACCTCGGGGTCGCCCGCGAGCCGGTGGTACGACGGTGACGCGTTCGCGCGCGACGGAGTCGTGACGGTCGTGATCTCGTACCGGATCGGCTTCGACGGGTTCGGGCTCATCGACGGCGCGCCCTCGAACCGCGGGCTGAGGGATCAGATCGCCGCCCTCCGGTGGGTGCAGGACGAGATCGGCGCGTTCGGCGGCGACCCGGCGCGCGTCACCGTCGCGGGGCAGTCGGCGGGCGGCGGGTCGGTGCTCGCGCTGATGGCGAGCCCCGCGGCATCCGGGCTCTTCCACGGGGCGATGGCGATCTCACCGGCGATCGGGGCGGTGCCCGCCGACGCCGCTCGACGCTTCGCCGCGCGTGTGGCGGAACTCGCGGGGGTGTCGGCCGACCGTGACGGGTTCGCGGCCGTTCCGGAGGAACGACTGGTCGAGCTGCAGAAGACCGCCGGGAAGCCCCCGCGCGGACGCGTGATCGCCTCGCTGACCGCGCTGCTCGACGACGGGCTGCCGCTCGGACCGGTGATCGATGGAGATCTCCTGCCGCGGCATCCGCTCGACGTGCTCGCCGAGGAGACGGGCGTGCCGCTCGTGATCGGCTCGACCGACGACGAGTTCACGATGCTCACCGCTCGCTACCGCGGCCTGCTGCGGTTCGTGCCCGTGTCGCTCGCGTTGGCCGTGCTGGGTCTCGGGCGTTCGCGTCGCCGTGCGTACCTCGCGCGCACGCGGCGACGGGGCGCCGCGGCGGTTCTCGGCGG